>JANXQZ010000187.1 GCA_025353235.1 Bryobacterales bacterium | reverse complement strand
CGACATCACCGGCACCGACATCATTGAGGAAGATCCGACTACAGGACGGCGCACCTGGACCTTCGTGCCTGGACCGATTTTTGCGAATATACTCCTGGCTGACGAGATTAATCGCACGCCGCCGAAGACGCAGTCGGCGCTGCTAGAAGCGATGCAGGAACTATCCTGCACGGTGCGCGGGCATGTGTATCAGATCGACCCGCCGTTCTTCGTGTTGGCCACGCAGAACCCGATCGAACTGGAGGGTACTTATCCGCTGCCGGAAGCACAGCTGGATCGATTCCTGTTTAATACGGTGCTGGATTATTTGTCTGCTGAGGACGAGGTTCGAGTCCTGGATCTGACGACATCTACCAAGTCGGCTAAGCCCGACACCGTGACTACTGCAGCAGAGATTATCGACTTCCAGAAGTTGGTCCGCATGGTGCCGATCGCGGACGCTGTTGCGAGGTATGCCGTGGATTTTGTGCGGGCGACGAGGCCAACCGATTCCAGTGCGCCCGATTTCGTCAAGAAGTACGTGAACTTCGGGGCGAGCGTCCGCGCGACGCAATCGCTGGTGCTGGCAGCGAAGGCGCGGGCTCTGACGCATCATCGGTACCACGTGAGTTATGAAGATGTGCGGACGTTGGCGGCTCCGATTCTGCGCCATCGAGTGCTGATCAATTTTCATGCTGAGTCGGAGCGGCTGGATTCAGACGCAATTCTGAAGCGGCTGCTGGAATCCAGGCCCGCAGCGTAGGGCAGGTTGTCAACCTGCGGCCGATTGCCTAATCGGCCTTGAGAACTTCATGCCAAGCGCCCACTCAGTATTGGAGATGACTTTTCACACTCGACACTTGCCTCATCGTTACCAAGTTGGCCAAGCTATGTTCATCACTTGGAGGCTGCATGATAGTCTGCCAGCAGGCCGTACTTTCTCGGTCGGAACTAGCTCTGGAAAGGCATTCCTGACGGTTGATCGCATTCTGGATAATGCCCGCACGGGGCCGCTGTACCTTCGCCAACCTGAGATGGCTGGCATGGTCGTCGAAGCAATTCGCTATCGGGAGAACAGTCTGGGACACTATCAACTTCACAGTTATGTCGTTATGGCAAACCATGTGCATCTTTTGATTACTCCGCGCGTGGAGGTTTCGAAGTTGATGCAGTCTTTAAAAAGATTCACAGCGCGAGAAGGCAACCGAATACTGGGGCTTACTGGTAAGCCTTTCTGGCAGGACGAGAGCTATGATCGCGTAGTCCGCAACCAGACGGAGTTTGGACGCATCGCGAACTACATAGAGATGAATCCGGTTAAGGCGGGAATGGCTCCTACGCCTGAGGATTTTCCTTGCTCCAGCGCTGGTCGATTGCCAATCGACCGCAGGTTAACAACCTGCCCCACAGGTAGTGCATGCAGCGATTCTTAGATCCTCAGGTGCTTGCGGGTATCTCCGAGCTCGACCTCGTCGCTAAGACTGTTGTCGATGGTTTCGTTGCGGGACTTCACCGATCACCCGACTTCGGATTCAGCCAAGAGTTCGCCGAATACCGCGCCTATACGCCTGGAGACGATCTACGCCATGTGGACTGGAACGTCTTCGCCCGTACGGAACGCGCCTATCTCAAACGCTACCGTGGCGAGACGAACTCTCAACTCACCATCATGCTGGATACTAGTGCGTCCATGGGGTACTCGTCCCATAAAATCACTAAGCTCGACTACGCGCGGTTCTTGGCCGCCTCGGTTTGCTATCTCGCGAACAAGCAGCGCGATGCGGCGGGGCTCCTGGTCTTCGACGATGAGGTGCGCGAATACGTTCGGCCATCCACACGCCAAGGTCAGTTCATGCGACTAGTGCACGCCATTGATCACTCTGAAATCGGCAAGCGCACCAATTTCGAAAAGCCGTTCGTGCACATTCAGGAATTTCTGAAGCGACGCGGCATCGTGATGGTGCTGTCCGATTTTTACGAGCAGCCGGAAACAGTGATCAAGACGATGGAGCCGCTGCGCTACAAAGGGAACGAGTTGATCCTCTTTCACGTTCTGGATCCTCAAGAGATACAACCTAGCCTCAGCGAACCAGTCCTGATGGTGGATATGGAAACCCAAGAAGCCATGGAAGTCGCGCCCGATTACGCCAAGCGCGAGTACCGCCAGCGGGTGGATGCTCATATCGAGGCACTGCGGACCAAAGCTAGAAGCGCGGGGATTGACTACTTTCTGCTGCGCACGGACCGCCCGCTTGACGATGCGCTGCGGGAGTACCTGACGATTCGACAGGGGAGGATGTAACGTGCTGTTCGATGTAGGGCAGGTTGTCAACCTGCCCAATGCAGTTCGGGGCCGATTGCCAATCGGCCGCAGGTTAACAACCTGCCCTACATCGAACGGCACGTTACATCCTCCCCTGTCGGATGGTCAGGTACTCCCGCAGCGCGTCGTCGAGCGGGCGATCCGTGCGCAGCAGAAAGTAGTCAATCCCC
>JANXQZ010000156.1 GCA_025353235.1 Bryobacterales bacterium | reverse complement strand
AGCCAAACCCGGCTTGCTGGCCGCGTCTTCTTTCCCGCCTGCCAGGTAGTGGAACACAGCGGAAACCGATTTCAATCGATGTTCGCCAATCGCGCGAATCAGCTCCGGCTTGGTCAGCGGAACGCCCGGCACGTAGTAATGAACGGACGGATCCTCTTCTGCTTTCCCCCCGCAGGCCCACTCGACAATGTCGGAGACCATAGCCTTGCAGGAGCCGCAACCCATGCCCGCGCGGGTCGCCTCCATCACGGCCTTGGGACTGCGCTTGCCACCCTTCACGCAATTCACCAACGAACTCTTGCTAACTCCATTGCAGTTGCAAATCTGGGTCTCGGGGCTCATCTCCTCGAAGGTCACCTGCTTGGGCGGGTCGCCTATATCGAACAAGAGTCGAAGCCTTTCCTCGGGCAAGGGCGTATTGCGGTCGAAGGCTTGCATGAGATAAGCTGCCTTGCCGATATCGCCCAGCAGAATCCCGCCCACGAGACGCCCCTCGCGAATGATGAGCTTCTTGTAGGTTCCCCGTTTGGGCTCGGAAAACTGGACCACTTCGTCCTCGGCATCCTGCGGCTCCACGATCCCCATGGACGCTACTTCCACACCCATCACCTTGAGCTTGGTGGCGATTTTCGAGCCGTGATAGGCAGCCTTAGGATTGGCACCCGTGATGTGGTCGGCCAGCACCTTGGCTTGCTCCCAAAGCGGAGCTACCAAGCCATACATGCGGCCGCGATGCTGCGCGCACTCACCCACTGCATACACATCGCGATCGTCCGTCGAGCGCATCTGATCGTCCACCACGATTCCGCGCTCCACGGTCAAGCCGGTTCCAGCTGCGATCTCCCAGTTGGCCTTGATGCCTGCCGAGATTACCACCATGTCGCACTCGAGCGTGCTGTCGTCCGAGAAGCGCAGGCCAAGCACGCGATCCTGACCGAGAATCGCGGTCGTGTTTTTTTGGAGCAGGACCTTGACGCCTAGTCGCTCCATCCCATCCTTGAGAATCGCTCCAGCGCTGGCATCGAGTTGCTGCGGCATGAGGTGGCTGGAAAGGTGTACCACGTTCACTTTCAGGCCGAAGTTCTGGAGTCCGCGCGCCGCTTCCAGCCCTAGCAATCCCC
>JANXQZ010000115.1 GCA_025353235.1 Bryobacterales bacterium | reverse complement strand
GGGACAATTTCGGCGATGGCGAATCCCGCGAACGTCCCGTTCACGTGGTGGAGTTGGATGCGTTCTACATCGGCAAGTATGAAATGACTAACGGGGAGTGGAGGAAATTTCGCGACGACCCTGGCTACGACGATCCGAAGTTTTGGCCTGCGGGACGCGTGGTGCCGAAGGATCAGGTCCCGTACTGGAAAGACGCGCGCAACCACGGCGGAGGCACGCCCGATAGCGATCCGTATCCGGTGCTGGGGGTCAATTGGGATTCGGCTGTGGCGTATTGCAATTGGCTGAGCGCCAAGACTGGCCACAAGTACCGACTCCCGACTGAAGCGGAGTGGGAGAAGGCCGCGCGCGGCACGGACCAGCGGCGGTATCCATGGGGGAACGAGATTGATCGCTCTTACGCGAACTACACGGGCGCCAACGCTTTCGATACGGGGTCTAAAGTGGGCTGGTATGACGGTAGCAAGCGGGGCGAGTTGCAGACTCACGGGAACCAGTCGCCCTATGGCGCGTTCGACATGGCGGGCAATGTGATGGAGTGGTGCCAGGATTGGTACAGCCGAGATTACTACTCGGTGTCGCCACGGAACAATCCCAGGGGTCCGGAGAAGGGCGCGTATCGCGTGGTGCGTGGCGGCACTTTTTTCACGGATCCGTTCGACTTGCGGACCTACGGGCGCTCGGCGGCGTGGCCCTCGTTCCAGTCGCATCGGATGATCGGGTTCCGCGCTGCACGCGAGCCGTAGGACCGCTCCCTTACGGTCACGGCTCGGTTACGCCGGTAGTCGGTAATGCAACTGAGCCGTGACCGTAAGGGAGCGGTTCTTACGAAGCTTTACTCGACCACCATAGGCCGCTTTTCCATATTTCTCGTTCCTATAAGCAGGAGAGAAAAATGAACACCCCTAAGACCATTTTCGCCGCCATCACCGTGACGCTAATCGCTGCTGGCGGCTTACTCGTAGCCCAAACCGCTCACCAGCAACGGGGCGCGGAGCGCCTCGAGAAACTGTCAGTAGCCCTCAGCCTGACAGATCAGCAAAAGCAACAGGCCAACGCGATCTTCCAGGACGAACGCGCCGCCGCAAAACCGATCAGGCAAAGTTTGAAGCAAGCGGATGACCCCCAACAGAGAGCACAACTCGCGGACATTCACGCCGCCGCGCGCACCAAGCTCAACGCGATTCTCACGCCTGACCAGCAACAGAAATTCGCGAGCATGCATCAGCACCAACGAGCCAAGCAGTAAGCCTAGGCATTGCGGAGCGGGGTGCTTGTCCCGCTCCGCCGAACTTCCAAATAGTCGCGAATGGCGTCCGCAAGCGGGGGCATAGGCGGAACGCCGCATCTCTCCATCTTCCCGTTCGACAGCGCTGAATACCTCGGCCGTCGTGCCGCCGTCCGATACTCGCGCTCATTCGTAGCCTGCAATTCCGGCTGCAACCCTGCCGCCTTGAAAATCAACTTTGCATATTCGAACCATGAAATCGCGGTTCCACCACCCACATGGAATAGACCCGTCAGGCCGCGCTCGACAATCGCTGCCGTACGCTCCGCTAAGGCAGGCGCATAAGTGGGAGACGCGACATGGTCCTCAGTGACACGAATCGGATGCTTGCCCGCAGCCAGCCGCAACATCAATTCGATAAAATTTCCGCGCGCCGTGTTCAAGCCCCCGATGCCAAACACGCCCGAAGTTCTAATCACCAACGTCCGATCCAAATAGGCCTGGGCGTAAAGCTCCCCCGCCAATTTCGAAACTGCGTAAGCGCCCAGCGGATGAGTGGCATCCTCCTCGGTGTAGGATCGTCCAGCCGTGCCGTCGAAGACGTAATCGGTCGAGAAATGCACCAGCAGAGCGTCCACCTGCCGGCAAGCCATTGCCAGATTACGAACAGCGAGAGCGTTGGCCATGTAAGCAGCCATCGGCTCCTTCTCGGCGACATCCACCTGATTGTAAGCTGCTGCGTTTATCACCATGGAGGGGTCCGCCCTAGCCAAGGAATTCTCCACGGCTGTGCTGTCCGTAATATCCACGGAAGACCGATTGAGGCCCGTAACGTCGAACCCTCGCTGCTTGAAGACGCGGACCAATTCCACGCCGAGCTGTCCGCCGCTCCCGAATATCACCACGCTCTTCGTATGCACTCATTTGGTAGGATAGCGAAGTCTCGGCAACGACAAGCGAAACCTTCGAGTTCGATTTGTCATCCGATCTCTGGAGATCAACCGTGTCAATTTGGCCAGTGGTGAAACAGATCCAGAAGAGCGACGTCAACGCTTTCGGCAAGAACGCCTTCTCTTCGAGAACGGAGGGGCTGCAGCCTCGCACGAGACAGGCGGACAAGGTGGTGGGTTCCATCTGCCCCTACTGCGCAGTAGGCTGCGGCCAGCTCGTCTATGTAAAAGAAGGCAAGATTCTCGATATCGAAGGAGATCCGGCCTCGCCGATTTCAGCCGGTTGCCTGTGTCCTAAAGGAGCCGCCACTTTTCAGCTTGTAACCGGTTCTCACCGCGTGAAGAAGGTGCTGTACCGGCGTCCGCATGGAAAAGCGTGGGAGGAGATCCCGCTCGACCAAGCCATTGAGATGGTGGCGCAACGCGTGAAAAAGGCCCGCGATGAAAATTGGCAGGACGCCGACAAAGAAGGCAACGCGCTGCGCCGCACCATGGCCATCGCGCATCTCGGCGGTGCCACGCTTGACAATGAAGAGAACTACCTGATCAAGAAGCTGTTCACTGGACTAGGCGTAGTTCAAGTCGAAAATCAGGCCCGTATTTGACACTCCGCCACCGTCCCCGGTCTGGGGACATCGTTCGGAAGAGGCGGCGCGACCACGTTTCAGCAGGATTTGCAGAATTCGGATTGCATCGTCATCGAAGGCTCGAACATGGCGGAATGCCATCCGGTCGGCTTTCGCTGGGTGATGAAAGCCAAGGAGCGCGGCGCCACCATCATTCACGTGGATCCCCGCTTCACTCGCACCAGCGCGGTCGCGGATATTCATGTTCCCATTCGCGCGGGATCGGACATCGCGTTTCTTGGCGCGATCATCAATTACATCCTTACCAACGACCGGTACTTCAAGGAGTACGTGGTCAACTACACGAACGCCCCGGCCATAATCAGCGAGAAGTATGCCGATACGGAGGATTTCGACGGGCTGTTCGGCGGATGGGACGAAGAGACCAAGCAGTACGATCGCACGATGTGGCTCTATGAAGGCGTGGACGCGGATGCAGCGGCTGGGAAGAAGTCGGGACCAAGGCAACCAATCCGCCCGGAGCACACCGATCCCACTCTCCAGCATCCCCGCTGCGTCTTCCAGATTCTGAAGAGGCACTTCGCACGCTATACGCCCGAGATGGTGGAGAACATTTGCGGGATCAAGCCCGAGCTGTTTCACAAGGTGGCAGAGACGCTTTGCAAGAACTCGGGACGTGAACGAACGTCGGCGTTCTGCTATGCGGTTGGCTGGACTCAGCACACGGTTGGAGTGCAGTATATCCGCTCAGCGGCGATCATTCAACTGTTGCTGGGCAACATGGGCAGGCCGGGCGGAGGCATCATGGCATTGCGTGGCCATGCGTCCATTCAGGGCTCCACCGACATACCTACCCTGTACAACCTCCTGCCGGGCTACTTGCCGATGCCCAAGGCGAAACAAGATAAAGACTTCGATTCCTACATCCGTTTTAACGAATCGCCTTCGGGCTGGTGGGGCGAGTTTAAGAAATACGCGGTCTCGCTGCTGAAAGCCTACTACGGAGACGCCGCGACTCAGGAGAATGGCTGGTGCTTCGACCGTATGCCGACGATCGATGGCGATCACTCGCACATGAATACCGTGGCCAGCATGGCCGACGGCAACATCAAGGGCTACTTCGTGATGGGCGAGAACCCTACGGTGGGTTCCATGAACGCATCGCTCCAGCGCAAAGGGTTGAGGGAGCTTGAGTGGCTGGTGGTGCGCGATCTGAATCTGATCGAGACCGCCGAATTCTGGCGGGACTCGCCCGAAATCGACAGGGGCGAGCTGAAGTCCGAAGACATCGCCACCGAGGTATTCTTCTTCCCCGCTGCCGCGCACACGGAAAAGGACGGGAGCTTCACCAATACGCAGAGACTCCTGCAATGGCACCACCAGGCCATCGAACCTCCGGGCGATTGCCAAAGCGAGCTCGACTTCATGTACCAGCTTGGGTTGCGGCTCAAGGAGTTGTACCGGGATTCCACTCTGCCTCGAGATCGGGCTATTCAGGACATAACCTGGGACTACCCGAGCGCTGAATCGGTTCTGAAAGAAATCAACGGATTCACCGCTGCCGACGGCAAGCCTGTGGAGGGGTTCACGTCGCTGAAAGACGACGGATCCACTGCTTGCGGCTGCTGGATTTACTCCGGCTCGTATCGCGACGGCATAAATATGACCGCGCGGCGCAAACTTGGTTCGGAACAGAATTGGGTCGCCCCGGAATGGGCCTGGGCGTGGCCGCACAATCGGCGCATGCTCTACAACCGGGCGTCTGCCGATCCGGAAGGGAAGCCGTGGTCAGAACGAAAAAAGTACGTCTGGTGGGATGAAGAGCAGAAGAAGTGGGTGGGCCACGACATCCCCGACTTCATCGTAGACCGTCCGCCATCGTACCGGCCTCCAAGAGAGGCTCGAGGCAAGGAGACGATCTCCGGGGTGGACCCGTTCGTGATGCAGGCGGACGGCAAGGGCTGGTTATTTGCGGCAGCCGGTTTGCAGGATGGACCTTTGCCCACTCATTACGAGCCGGAAGAGTCCGTCGCCAGAAACCTCCTTTACGATCAGCAGTGCAACCCGACCCGCATGGAGTGGAGGCGCAAGGACAACCTGTACCACCGCGCTTATAGTGACCCGCGCTTCCCGTACGTGGTCACCACCTACCGACTCACGGAGCATCATACGGCTGGTGGAATGAGCCGCTGGCTTTCATGGCTTTCGGAGTTGCAGCCGGAGATGTTCTGCGAGGTATCGCCCGAACTGGCCGCGAAGCACGAGTTAAAAAACGGCGGCTGGGCGACTATTTGGACGGCTCGCGGGGAGATTGAGGCGAGAGTGTTGGTTACGAATCGCCTTCGCCCGCTGCGCATCCAGGGAGGAGACATTCATCAGATCGGTTTGCCATACCATTGGGCGAGCCGCGGACTCGTACGTGGCGACTCGGCTAACGAGCTGATCGGATTTGTGGGCGATCCAAATGTTTCCATTCAAGAGTCCAAGGCGTTCACCGCCATGATCGCCGCCGGACGGAGAGGCAAGCGTCGCGAGGTGAAAGCGCTTGACGAGATGGCGTGGGAGCGCGATCTTCCGCCAGCCGAGGGCGATCATGTATCGTCGCACAATTTCAAAGCGGAAGAGAGCAAGGAGAGTAACGCTTAGACCATGGGAGCCAAAGGTTTCTTCACGGACACCACCATTTGCATCGGCTGCAAAGCTTGCGAGGTGGCGTGCAAGCAGTGGAACCAGTTGCCGGACGATGGCTTCGCGCTCACTGGCATGTCGTACGACAATACTGCCGCGCTGGGAGCGTCGACGTGGCGGCACGTTGCGTTTATTGAGCGCCCCGTTGCTTTATCCAACCAGATGGCAGATGGATTTTCGTGGCTTTTCTCATCGGACGTTTGCAAGCATTGCGCGCGGGCCGGCTGCCTGGAAAGCTGCCCCACCGGGGCCATAGTGCGGACCGAGTTCGAAAGCGTGTTCGTGCAGCAGGACATCTGCAACGGCTGCGGCTATTGCGTGGTGAACTGTCCGTTTGGCGTGATCGACCGTCGCGAGGATGACGGCCGCGCTTGGAAATGCACGCTGTGTTACGACAGGCTGAAGGACGACATGACTCCAGCTTGCGCGAAAGCGTGCCCCACGGAATCGATCCAATTCGGCGATCTGGACGAATTGCGCGTTCGCGCCCGAGGCAGGGTAGAAATGCTGCATGAGCAAGGCATGCAGGAGGCTTATTTGTATGGCGACAGCGCCGCAGCGCAGCCGGGCACGGAAGGGCTAAACGCCTTCTTTCTGCTAGTGGATAAACCCGAAGTGTACAACCTGCCGCCGAATCCAGTGGTCCCAACTAAGAACGTGGGGCAGAGTTGGTTGTCGATGGCGTTCGCAGCGTTGGGTGTGGCTGCGGTGGCGCTTGGTTCGGTGGCTGCCAGCCGACACGGAGGTGCACGGTGAAGACGGACGGGCGCGACATCGATCCATCGTTGGGCATGCTTTTGGGCGAAGGGTCCGGCCAACAAGTAAAGCGTGACGACGAACGCATGGAGGCTGTCCTACCCCTACCTTGGGACAAGACGCCGACAGTATCCGAAACCGACCCTACCTACTATGACCGTCCGCTTTTGAAAGAGCCTGTTTGGAAAATAGACATTCCGATTTATTATTTTCTGGGCGGGGCAGCCGGGGCGGCGCTCGCTCTTGGCGCGGCGGTTCAACTTGCGGGTGATGGAGAGTTGCAAGAGTTCGGCAAGCGCTGCCACTGGGTCGGAATCGTGGGGTCCAGCATCGGCGGCGCCCTACTCGTTCATGATCTCGGCCGCCCCATGCGTTTTCTGAACATGCTGCGCGTGTTTCGTCCCACATCGCCGATGAACGTGGGTGCTTGGATTTTGTCCGGTGCCGCGCCGCTTGCGATCACAGCTGGACTGTTCAGCAATCGCCAGGGTCTCTTAGGCCACGTCGGCTCCGCAGCGGGATACGGCGCGGGCCTGTTCGGATTGGGACTAGCCGGGTACACGGGCGTCCTGGTTGGCAATACCTCTATCCCGCTTTATCAAGAAACGCGCCGCTTAATGCCGGTTCTGTTTCTCGCATCCGCAACTGCGAGCGCGGCCTCGATTCTGGACATCCTGTTCGAGGATCGGAGAAGTTCAAAGATCACCTTCATCTTCGGAACTGCAGGCAGACTCGCGGAGCTGGGTTGCGGTTTTGCGGTGGAGAATGTGGCTGGGCGGGTGCCGCAAGTGGCCAAGCCGCTCCATTCTGGAGTTAGCGGCGCGCTGTGGCGAACGGCGACGGCGCTGACTGCCGCGAGCTTAGTGATCTCGTTGATTCCCGGCCATTCACGGTCAAGGCGCAAATGGGCAGGCGTACTGGGGGCGCTTGGCTCGCTGGCTTTGCGTTTCGCGGTGCACTACGCCGGTACAGCATCGGCTCGCGATCCGCGCGCATCTTTCCGCCAGCAGCGAGCGAAAATGATAGCGTAATTAGGATGCCCTTCTCCCTGAGCCTACGCGCTCTCCTACTTGGTTGCAGCCTGTACGGGTTCGCGAAAGCCCAAACCGAATATCACGAACTCTACCGCCCCCAGTTTCATTTCTCGCCTCGCGTAAATTGGACCAACGATCCCAACGGTCTGGTGTATTTCAACGGCACTTACCACCTATTCTTTCAACACAATCCGTTTGGAGATACATGGGGCCACATGAGTTGGGGTCACGCCACCAGCCAGGATCTGGTGCATTGGCGAGAACAAAAGGTGGCGCTGCCGGAAGAGCACGACGTGATGATCTTCACTGGCAGCACCGTAGTTGACCAGAACAACACGAGCGGATTCTGTTCCGGCAAGACGCCGTGTCTGGTCGCCGTCTACACCGGCCACACGATGAAGACGGACCGCAAGCCTGCGCTCCAGACGCAGAACCTCGCGTATAGCAACGATGGCGGGCTTACCTGGACCAAGTACAAAGCCAACCCCGTTCTTGACCTGCATATGTCCGACTTCCGCGATCCAAAAGTATTCTGGTCGAAGGCCAGCAAGCAATGGATTATGGTGGTGTCGCTACCAGATGATCACAAGGCTCGCTTCTACGGGTCAG
>JANXQZ010000100.1 GCA_025353235.1 Bryobacterales bacterium | reverse complement strand
AGACGTTCATTGTTCCCCTGATGGGTATGGTCCCCTTGGAAGTGACTTACGCCGGATCCGCACCGGGCCTGATTACAGGAGCGAATCAAATCAATATACACGTGCCGCTCGCCGTATTCGCCAAATCTCCCGGACGGCTTCCGAAGACACGCCAAACGGCAAGTTTATCGGCACGCGTATATTGATTTGATTCGCTCCTGTAATCAGGCCCGGTGCGGATCCGGCGTAAGTCACTTCCAAGGGGACCATACCCATCAGGGGAACAATGAACGTCTGGAACGGATACTTCAGAGGCGAGGCTTGGTCCGCCATGCGGCCTTCTGCGAGTGGCGGATTGTAAGCTCCGCCTCCCGTGCCATACAGGCTGACAATCGACCCGCGCGCGGCAGGATTGGATAATGAATTGAGGGTCCCGTCCTCATTGAGCGCCGCAGCTTGTCCGAGGCCGGAACCGTCGTGGCTGAAGTACGCGAAGGAAGTAGATGCAATCGTCTCGCGCGATTGTCCAGTTCGAACAATTGGCCGTCTGCCGTATGTAACTCCACCCGCGCCAAGCTCGGGTACAGCGAGAATGGAGCCTGGAATAGGACCAATCCGCCAGACACATAGACTATCGGCGCAGCGGTTCCGTTGATCCGAACACTGATGCCGCCGAGCTCCAGGGGATACGCTCCACTTTGATCCGGCGCGGCGCTGACAGGGTCGGAAGGGCCAAAGCCGCCGCCTATCAGCCTAAACAGCCCACCTGGCGCGATAATGGGGTTGCCTAGACCTAGATACAAGCTAGCGGCGTTCGTGGTACAGACGAGTCGCGCCCGCGTGGGCGCTTGGAAGTCCAATATGGTAATCGGAGAGTAGCCGCCGAAATATGGGTTACCTTGTCTGTCGAATCCCGTTAACGGTGTGCCTTCGACGAATGAGCCGAACAGAAGCCGACCGGTGGCATCATAACGAAGCAAAAAGAGATCGTAGTAGCTGCATTGACCTCCTTGAAGAGCGTCCGGTGTTGTCGGGCTGTTGGAAGCTCCCACCACGGCCACCAACGTGGCGCGGTCGCTGCTATCGACATGGATCGTTGCATCTCCCGCACGCGCCGCGGCCCACTTATTCAGCGTAAGTCGCTGCCCGCGGATGTCTAGTCGGCTGATCAGAAGTCTGCCGGTCGAGTCTTCGCGGAGCGCGGCGAAATATACGTCTGACGGCCCTATTTGAGTTTTCTGAATCGCGCCTGCGGTGGTTGGTCCCGCTCCCCCAGAGGCGACATAGTAGAGTTCTCCATCGGCGTTCGAACCAGACGCAAGCGGCAACGGCTCCACCATGGTCGAGTAGCGGAACTTGTTTGCATTGGAATCCCACTTAACGGCGAAGCCTGTCCCACCCTGCGTGCTGGAACGGTAGACGCCAGGCGTGGTGGGGACCGTTCCGTCAGTGGTGCCCGTCAAACATACAATGCCTTTCGCATCCACAGCCAACCCCGTAGGATAGTCTTGCGCTTCGCCCCCGAAGTACGTCGCGGCGTCCAACTGGCCATCGCTTCCACGCAGGCGGGCAATGAATACGTCACCCGCCAGCCCGAAAGCACCGGAAATGACGTGTGCCCCGCCGTACGCGGGCTGCGCAGCATTGTGACCAACGGGAAAGTCACTCGAGAAAGTGATGCCCGCGATGTAGACTTCCCCCTGGGCGCCAGCTCGGATAAGCAGCAGGTGTTCGGCGGCTGAACCGCCAAAGATCGTTATCCAGCGCACCTCTCCTGACGGGCTCCATTGGGCGACCCAGACGTCGCTGCATCCGCCAACGCCCGATACCGCATCGCAGAGGACATCGCCGCCGTCTCCGAACGCGGGGGCAATAGCCTCGTTTGCACCAATGAAATTTCCGTCGCTGTCCATCAAACGGCTACCGTTAAACCGAGGGTCTGGAAAGAACGTTATGCCCGACTCGATCACTAGCGGTTGGGTCGGATCATACTGGCCCGGCTCGATGGCCTGGGCGCTGTTTTCCAAAGAGCGGTAGTGGACGTTGACTGGCACCCGCAGGCCATTTAGAGTTTGGTAGGCTGACGGCGTGCATAGCGGGGAGAATTTGGGCGGGTCACGGCAATCTGAATCACCCCAGCCTGCGCTCCTGCCCGCACTGTCGCAGTCAACGGGAGGGCGCACGGAGAGGGTGTTCCTCGCTCCCACATGATATCGATGCCGGGATAGATGTCTTCGAAAACGATCTGGGAGAATCGAGGCACGCTGGTCCGCCATGTGGATTGATCGTTGCCGCGGATGATGTTGAGGAGTCCAGGCAACTGCTGGGCACCGTGCGTGCGCGCCGACGCGTTAGCCCCCAGGAGTTGGATGCGGGTGGGCGATCGCGTCGGAGTGTAGATGATGCTATCGCCGGTGAAATGGGCTGCTTCATACGACCCGCGCCAGATAAATCGAACGTTTGCAGGTGCCTGTCCGCGATTCTCCTCAAAGCCGGCGCCCACATCAGGCAGCATCACGAAGGGTTTTAGCTCAGCAGCTAGCGTTGGCGTGGGACTCGCGACAAAGGTAAAGGCCAGGATACGGAAGATGCGCTTCACGTTCTGTAGAGTATCAACAAAAGCCGCTCCCTCACGGTCACGGCTCGGTTACTGTGTCAACAAGCGGTGTGCGTGTCGAGCGTCAAGACCACCTGCCCCTCGTCGTCCACCCGCACGGGATACTCCCAGGTCATCCCGCGACAGATCACAACCGGTGAGATGCAGCAAGCTGTAGAGCAGCATCGAACCGTAGCCAGCCGACAGCACGAAAACGATCCCGATCGAACCACTGCGGATCCTTTGGATTGTGTTCTAGATAAGCTTCCTAGCTTCCGGGCATGTGGGTGGCGGTCAATTCATAAGCGACGTAGAGCAGTAATAAGAAAGGTACGAGCGTAGCCGCCGCCAGGATGAACGTATCGGCCGTTATGTTCGGGTACCGCAAGGCAATGATTGCGCGCCCTTTCCTATCGAACCACCTAAAGATGCCGATGTCCTTCTGCTTGGTCGCAAGCGAATGCACGCCAAACGCAGCCACGGTCAGCGCATTGGCGACAACGCCGATCGTAAGAATACCCGCGAGCGCCCGGCCATGGGTGAGGTAGTACAGTGCGAAAGGTAGAATGATGAACGCGATGGCCGCGAGTTCGATTGTGCTGAAGACAAAGCCGTTAACCTCGTTATGCGCTTTGATTTTTTCTATCATCATCATGCGGTCGTTGTCGATCAACGATGATGATATACCACGCTGCAGCGGCATCTGCATGGTTGCGGGAGAGGTGGTTGGCAACTCCACTTTCTGTGGAGTAGTAACAAAAACCGCTCGCTCACGGTCACGGCTCGGTTACTGTGTCAGCAAGCGGTGTGCGTATCGAGAGTCAAGATCACTTGCCCCTCTTCGTCCACCCGCACTGGATACGTCCTCAGGCCGCACTCTCCCATTACGGCCTCCCCCGTGGACAGATCGAACTTCCAGGCATGCAGCGGACAGATCAGCATGGTCCCGCCCACCAATCCATCCGCCAAAGGACCGCGCTTATGCGGACATGCGGCCTGGGTCGCGAACACGCGTCCTCCGCGCGTATGAAACACGGCGATGTCTTCACCTGGAGCGGAGAAGCTGCGTCCTTCGCCAGGCGGGATTGCGCTGAGCGAACAAATCCTCACTTCGGCCATAGTCTCTGTCATGCCAGCACCGGCAGAAGCTGCGCGAACTGATTCGCGGCAGCCGGCATGTACGCCTCTTTCCATGGGTCCTTATAAGCAGCCGTGGACTCCGCGATCTCCCGGTCAAGCCTCTCCGCGATGCCTTCGCTGTCATCCATCACAATCGAACGAAGTCTGGCGATGCCGAGCCTCTCCACGAAGCCGTGCGTGCGCTCCAAATATTTGGCGTTCTCGCGATAGTACTGAATAAACCGCCCCATGTATTTGAGAACGTTGTCCTGGCTATCCACGACGCACAGAATGTCGCCCTTGCGAATCGACGATCCTGCCGCCCCGCCGATATAGATCTCCCATCTTCCGCCCTCCACCGCGACTGCGCCTAGATCCTTCACCATCGCTTCGGAACAATTGCGCGGACACCCGGCGGTGGCTAGCTTCATCTTGTGGGGACTGTCCAGGCCTTGAAACTTCTGCTCGATTTTCATCGCCATGGTGATGCTGTCGCCCACGCCGAACCGGCAGAAATCCGTACCCACGCAACTCTTGCAAGTGCGGTAGCTCTTCCCATACGCATAACCCGACGGCATGTCGAGATCGCGCCACATTTTCGGCAGGTCTTCTTTCTTGATTCCCAGCAGGTCGATGCGCTGCCCTCCCGTCAGCTTGACCAGCGGGACTCGATACTTGTCCACCACATCCGCGATGCGTCGCAGTTGGGCGGAACTTGTGATGCCTCCAGGAATTTGCGGGACCACGGAGAAAGTTCCATCCTTCTGAATGTTGGCGTGCACCCGCTCATTGATAAATCGCGCGTCTCTTTCATCGTCGTATTCCGACTTCCAAAGCGTTTTCAAAAGCAAAGCCAAACCCGGCTTGCTG
>JANXQZ010000048.1 GCA_025353235.1 Bryobacterales bacterium | reverse complement strand
CTCAAAGCTGCTGATCTGCTACTCCATGCAGGCGGATTCGGTGTGATCGCTCTTGACCTGTCTCGCGTATCGGACCGCGCATTACGCCGCGTGCCCATTTCCTATTGGCATCGGTTTCGCCTGGCGTTGGAAAATACATCCACGATTCTGGCCTTGCTGGAACGAGAGACCCAGGCTAAATCATGCGCCAGCCTGATCCTGGATCTTACGCGCAAGCAGGCTATGTGGTCCGGCGCGCCTGGATTTCATCTCTTGAGCGAAGTGGAAATGGAGGCGGGATGCCGCAAGCCGATGCGGCCGGGATCAGCCAGTTTTAGGGCTAAAGTGACAGGTTAGATGTTCGCTTGCATCCATCTGCTAGATTTACATGAGGGGGCTTCCAAGACTCTCCGGACTTGTGCCGAAAGTTTTGCGCCGGAAGCTGAAATTTCCGCACCAGGGACCATCTTATTCGAGGTGGGCAGGCTCATCCGGATGTATGGCGGACTGGAACAGATTGCCGCAGCCGTGGCCCACCATGCCCAGTCGCTCGGGCTACAGGCAAACATCGCCATTGCTCCGAATGCCGAGGCAGCGATGGTAGCCGCGCGCAATTTTCCCGGACTCACCCTCATCCCCGAAGAAACTTCGAAAGCGCTTTCGCAGATAGATGTCGAGAACCTTCCCCTCACTCCCCAGTTGTGGGACACTCTCGAAGTCTGGGGCGTCCGGACCTTCCGCGACTTGGCGCAACTGCCAGAAACCGGCGTCGCCGAGCGACTGGGACCCGAAGGCGTTTATCTGCAACGGCTGGCGCGCGGAAGCGTGGATCGGCCCTTGCGTATTCCCCGGCCTGAGGCGATATTCGAGGAGCGCATGAATCTGGAGCATGCGCTCACCGACCTGGAACCATTGCTTTTCATATTAGCCCGTATCTTGAACGATCAATGCGAGAAGCTATCCTCCCATGGGTTCGCCACAAACGAACTTCATCTCACGCTTGAACTGGAAGATAGGACCGAGCATCGCCGTGAACTGCGCCTGCCTATGCCCATGCGGCAGAGCAAGCCGATGCTGAAACTGCTGCAGCTCGACCTGGAAGCCCATTCTCCGCAGGCGTCGGTGATTGCCGTAAAGCTGGCGTTCAAGCCGGTTCAGCCGCGCACCGTGCAGAACGGCATATTCCTGCCACTTACACCCGCCCCGGACAAACTGGAAATTACCCTCGCCCGCATTCGGGCGCTGGTCGGAGAGGGAAATGTGGGCGTTCCAGAACTTCTGAATACTAATAGACCTGCCCCTTTCCGGCTGGTTCCGAAGCAGCCGAGCGCGAATCCTAAGGCCGCCACTGGAAAGCCGGATGTAAGAACGCAACTCGCTTTCCGTTATTTTCAGCCGCCGCTGGCCGCCAAGGTGGAACTGGATACCGGCCGTCCGGTGCGCCTTGCCGCTGGGTCGATTCGCGGAAATGTGATTACTTACGCTGGTCCGTGGCGCAGTTCCGGCGACTGGTGGATGGAGAATCCCTGGAATCGCGACGAATGGGACGTGTCCTTGAACGATGGAGCGCTTTATCGGATATATAGAAATGCCGATGCATCCTGGTTCATCGAAGGAACCTACGACTAACCGGAGGGGCAGGCGAAGGTTTGGCCGGCCGCCTCAATCCTTGAAGCACTTTCTTCGCGTGCCTGAGGTCGCGCTCGCTGATGGTCGGCAAAGACGCAGTATCATGTTTGAAACGAGCGGAATTGAGAATCACTTAAGGTCATCATCCGTGCTGATGACGATTAAGCAATACCTGAAAAGGAGTGTTCATGACCCAGAAAATTGCTTGCGGAATAGCCCCGTGCCTGATCTTTCTGGCCAGAGCCGCCTTCTCCCAAGCCCACGATCCAGGACCGCGTTCTGGCGCGAGCGCCGGGGGTCCGCTTCCAGGGCTCACCCCCGATCAACTAAATTTGTTCAATGATGGTGCCACCAGATTCGCCGAGATCGACACGGTGACCAATGGCTTAGGTCCCCGCATGAACTTCAGCAGTTGCTCGGGATGCCATTCCTTCCCGGCGATCGGCGGGTCTGGTCCCAAAGTGAATCCGCAGTTTCAGTTCGCCACCGGCCCGGACCACGGGACCAACGCAGTTCCCTACTTTATTACGGCCAATGGACCCACACGAGAAGTAAGGTTCAAGAAAACCAACAAGGGCGCTCCGGATGGTGGCGTTCATAACATTTTCACCATTGCCGGAATGAACGGAGTGCCGGGCTCTTGCCAGATCACCCAACCCAATTTTTCGGATAAGAAGAACATTATTTTTCGAATTCCAACCCCGCTTTTCGGCGGAGGGCTCATGGAACAGATTCGCGACACGGATATCCTTGCAAATATTCAAAACCAGAGTGCCGCAAAGAACCACATGCAGATTAAGGGAAAGCTGAACTTCGTGATCTCGGGGAATACGCGCACCCAACAAAATCTCATCATGGGCGACACAAATAATAACGGCAACGATGGAACCATCGCGCGCTTCGGATGGAAGGCCCAGAACAAGTCCTTGTTGATCTTCGCTGGTGAGGCTTACAACGTCGAG
>JANXQZ010000043.1 GCA_025353235.1 Bryobacterales bacterium | reverse complement strand
TCGGGCCAGAAACAACCTGCGGGGTCGACTGGCTTCCGTCCGCGTGGAGCAACGTAATAAACGCAGAAGGCAGGCCCTGGCCGGTCTGAGTCGCCGTGAAGAATCCAGGGCCGACACTGGTGACCTGAATCGATCCCGAAGAGGTGGCGCTTCCGTTTGCGACCGTCACCGTGGCAATTCCATTGGCCGTTCCGGTCGGCACCAAATAATTGATTTGCTGCGGTGAAACATAGAACAGAGGCGCAAGGCGGGAGATGCCGGCGGCATCTTTGACAGTCACCGAGGCACCGCTAAGCGTGGTCGGCAGGGGGATCATGGTTGCGGACGCAGCCGCCGAAGCAAGGTTGCTCCCGAACGCCGACGCTATGCTCTCTGGCGCAAAACTGTATCCGTAATGCGCGGAGGAGACGCTGACCAGCGAGCCTGCGGGATGGAGGATGGCCTGCGACGCCGGTGGATAGGACGAACCGTTCGGGTCGAGCATCACGGGGCTGCGCGGCTGTTGAGTGAAGTCAAAGGCGTCGCTCATGTCCAAAGCGTTGTTGTCCCGAGCCTGCAGCGGTGCAATGCCGAAGCGCTCTTCCACAACGCGCAACCACGATTCAAACGAATAGGTTTTGTGATCGATAAAACCTTGCCGCGCATACGGGCTAATTACCAGACCCGGCACCCGAATGCCCAATCCGTATTGATCCACCGCTGGCGGCGGCACATGATCGTAGAACCCGCCCCAATCGTCCCAACTAATGAAGATCGCGGAAGATTTCCACTGCGAACTCTGCATCACCGCATTGACGATGGTTGTGACATAGTTCATCCCGGTGCTTGTCTTGCTCGGGGGATGCTCGCTCAGAGGTCCCGATGGAATCACCCAACTCACCTGAGGCAGAGTGCCATTCATGGCGTCCTTATAAAAATTGCCCGCGTCCACTAGCCGGCTGAAATTCGCAGGATTGTTCTTGACGGCTGGAAACGCGGGAAGAGGGTTCCAGAAAGAGTACTTGTCTGCTGCTTGATCCTGCGTGTCTCCCTCCTCAGCTCCGGGCGATGCTCCCGCAGCCACATAATATTTCCAATCCACCTTGCCGCTGGTCAACATTTCTGTTATCTCAGGGAAGTTATAAGTAGTGGGTTCTGTCTGGCCTGTGCCGAT
>JANXQZ010000006.1 GCA_025353235.1 Bryobacterales bacterium | reverse complement strand
ACTTGGAACGCAAGTATCGGAGTAAGGTGCTGTCCATTTTTTTGGCTGACCAGAAGAATTTGGCTTCGGCTTTTCGTCGGCTTCGCTATGCCGGATTTTCGGCGGGTACTGCGATTAAGGTGTTGAAGAGGTATGCTCAGTCGGCGGATGAGTTGGAGTCTATGGATATTACGGAGCCCGAAGCGGATTAGTTAGCGTGCGGTTCGCTGCGGTCCCAGCAGCGGCCGTAGAAAAAGAGCGAGAATGCATACAGCGCGCCCGCCGCGACCAGAAAGCCGGGACCTCTCTGAAACTCGGCAAAGCCCAATATTGTTCCTCCGAGAGCCTGCACCACGCCAGGAAACAGTCTGCTCCCCATAAAACGCCAGCGCTTCTGACGCACGGGCAACAGTACTGAAGAATGATGCCCGACAGCCAGCGCCGTCAGTCCGAAGGTCACCCCGGCGAACAGGTCCAGCGGCAGAATGAGCAGAACCAGAATGGCCAGGAAAGCGATGTCCTTCGCGAGCAGGATCTTCCAGCCGGGAAGGGGCAGCAGGCGGTAACGAGTCACCGCCGACGACGCCAGATCCAAGCCGAAAAGACACTGCGCGTAGGTACTTAAGGCCAGCCCGACGAGCACCGCAATAATAGGGAAAGCAGCCGGATCGGGATGGGTCGCGAGGTAGCGGTATGCACACCCGCCAGCGCTCATTAGGATCGCAACATAGGTGTCCAAAACCATGAACATTTGCCGCAAGTTATTCAGAACCAAGCCCCCGATCCGGCCAGGGAATTGCGGGATTCTCCGCAGCGGGTTCCACTGCGGTGCCTGCACCATAACGGTAGAAACTTGAATTGCCACCGCGATTAGAACGAAGACCCCCGTCAGGGCCGGATTCCCCGTCTTGAGCAGGATCGCGACGGCAACCCACACCACTGGACTTAAGGCAAAACTAATCAGGCGCAGTGCGATGCGTTGCCCCACGCTAATTGGCCAGGCGGCGAGGCGATCCGGCGGGATTTTTCCAAGAGGGTCAGAGGAAAGCGGGAAGAGTAGCAGAAAGCCGAGCAGCATCAGCAAGGGCTCGGCGCTTACGGGTTCCACTCCGCTCACGAGGGCTCCCCAGATCAACAAGCCGACAAAGAGGAAGAAGTTGTTGAGCTTGAGGGATTCGAAGCTGCCCAGATCCCGCTTGATCGCGATGCTTAACGCCTTCAGAATCGTGAGCAGCGCGAGACCCGACTGAATCACTTTGCAGGCGTAGCGGGAGTCCTCAGGTAAGCATCCTTCCCGTCGCGCCAATCCTCGCGGACGGGCGAGAAGAAGTCAATCCCAACGGTATCTTCCAGAGCCTCGGCGCTATGCGGCACGTTGGGCGGAATTCGAAGCACCTCGCCAGTCTTCACCACCACTGCCTTGCCATCGAGGATAAACTTCAACTCTCCCTTCTCGATCAGCGACAGTTGCTCGTTCACATGGCTGTGCGTGGGCACTGTGTAACCCTTGCTCAAATACACTCGCGCCAGCGTGACCGTTTCGGCATGAATCACCTGCCGGGCGAACGACGGATTCAACTGTTCTTTTTCAATTTGGTCCCATTCGTAGACTTGCATGGTCGAGATGGTACCACGACGCGGCTCACGAACCGGTTGTCGGCGAGCGCGAATCGAAGGGGCCAATCCACGCATTTCGAGATTCCTACTCGAGGCGTCACCACAACCTCAAAAGGCTCTTCCACCTGCATTCGTCGAACCCGCAGCGGCCCGTCCACGAGGCTCGATCCGTTTAGATCCCTGGTGATGCCCAGCGCGCTGGTCAAGCGCCCCGGTCCGGCGGCGAGACCTTCCACGCCCTTCGCCTTTGGACGGCGTTCCCGCATGGTCGCCAGTCCGCTCAGCGGTTCCAGCGCCCGGATCAGAACACAACCGGCCTTACCTTCCGGCTCAGCGACAAAGTTCAGGCATTCATGCATGCCGTAAATGAAATACACATAGGCCCGGCCGGGAGGACCGAACAGCACTTTGGTTCGAGGCGTAATGCCGCGTGCAGCATGAGCCGCAGGATCGTCCACCCCCAGATAGGCCTCTACCTCTACGATGCGGCCGGCGGTTTCACCATGCACCAGTATTTTGCCCAGACAGTCGCGCGCAACTTCGATTGCCGCGCGGGAATAGAACGCTTCAGGCAGCACCTCCGAAAGAGCCAGGATCTCGTTCATCATAAGATAACCACGGAATAAACCAATCCCCGCAAGGTTTACTGTAAAGAGAGAGCATGAGAATACTCACGGGAACATTCGCCCTATCTGGCATGATCGCATTGGTAGCATCCGGGGCCATCCGCACGGGTCCGGAAATCGGCGCCAAGCTGCCCAACTTCGAAGCGTCAGACCAGGATGGCAAGACGCGCAAGCTGTCGGATCTGCTCGGCCCCAAGGGCGCGGTGCTGGTCATCTACCGGTCGGCTGATTGGTGACCCTTCTGCAAAGCCCAGCTCGTGGAGCTGGAACAGAATACGAAAGAGTTCGAAAAGCTTGGCCTGAAGGTGGCCGGGCTCAGCTATGACTCCCGGGCGGTCCTGAAGAACTTTGCCGACCGGAAGAGCATTCATTTTCCACTGCTCTCCGATCCCGACTCGAAAGTGATTCGCGAGCTGGGCATTCTCAACGAAGAGGTCCCGAAGGCCAGCCCGTTCTCCGGAATCCCCTACCCCGGGACTTACATTTTGGATCACAATGGCGTGGTGGTGGCCAAGTACTTCGAGGAAGATTACAAACAGCGCTTCACCGCAGCCGATATTCTGGTGCAACGATTTGGAGTGATGCCTGAGTCCCGCAAAAGCGAGGTTCGCGGGAAGCAACTCGACGCGACGGCCTCGGCCAGCAACTCGATTGTTCGCACCGGGCAACGCATCGCGCTCGTTCTGGATCTTCAATTGAAGCCCAATATGCACGTGTACGCGCCAGGAGTGGACGGCTACATCCCAATCGACTGGAAGATGAAGGAGGCCGATGTTTCGACGGCGCACGAGGCGACTTACCCCAAGCCTGAGATCCTATTCCTGAAAGCCATTAACGAGAAGGTCCCTGTGTTCAAGGGGCACATCCGGCTGACTCGCGACGTCACCATTGGGCCGGATGCCAAGGTGAAACCGGCATTGGACGCGAATGGTCAATTCGTGGTGGAGGGTACGCTGCGTTATCAGGCCTGCGATGATCGGATGTGCTATATTCCTCAGGAAATGCCGCTGACGTGGACTTTTCAGTACGAGGGATTCGATCGTCAGCGCGTCCCTGAGGAATTACAGCGGAAGCCGAAGCAGCCGTGAGTGAGCCTCCCACCGGAGCACGTCGTAGTAGATAAAGGTCGTATTCTGGGGGAACGAGATGACGCTCGACGGCGCAGCCGTTGCAAATAACGTGCGGCAAACTTTTCATCCTGCGATAACCTGATGCCCGCGTACAGTCCAGCCGAAATCCACACTCTCTCCGCAATGCATCCAACCTCGGCGATCCTTCTGCTTCACGGTCGGATGATTCTTGAAACGCGTGCTGCCGTCGAATCGCAGCAAGGGCTTGCGGTGCTACAGGGCGGGTGGGTAGTCGAGTCTGCAACGGGAATTGGAGCCGAACTGATGATTCGACGGGGCTTGACCACGGAAGTAGTCCGTATACAACCCGACGGAAGATGGTTATTTGTCATCGATAATCCACATCCGCCGGAGTAAGCGATCCACTCGTCACTTGGATACACCATGACCTGTTGAATATCGGTGGTGAGACATGTCTGGTCAACAGTCCAGGGAACAGACAGCTTTTCGTTGATCCTGGCGAAAGCCATCTCTGGTTTCATCCTGTTGTTGGCGATCCGGTACGTACAAAGACCCGCTTTCATTTTCTGCGGAGCCGGAAAAGCTTATGAACAGTGAAATGGATGATTACCTCAAGTTGGTGGACATAGGTCCCAAAATCGATGTCATCGGACCAATGAGTTTTCACCACGGGCTTCAACCGGCGATCATCGTGCGTGGCTGTGTGAAGCTCTGCGCGAGAGCACGAGTGCGATGACGATATGCGTTTGCCGGTAGATAACCGCCGCGAGCCGGGGTGTGTGGCTATACCGGGACGCCCCATTAATCGGGGGAGTAGAATAGTTCCACGATGCAACGCAGAACGTTTCTCCTGGGCAGCGCGCTCGCCATGCGGGCCTTCGGCGCGAATGACAAAGTCAACATAGCCGTAGTAGGGATTGGCGGCCGCGGCAAGGCGCATGTGAAGGAGTATTTGAACCAGCCGCTGGCGAACGTCGCTGCGCTATGCGACGTGGATACAGCGCAAACCGAGCGCGGTTCCAAGATGGTGGAGGATGCCACCGGCAAGAAGCCGAAGATCTATCAGGACCTGCGCAAGCTTTACGAAGACAAAGACATTGACGCGGTCTCGATAGCAACGCCGAACCACTGGCATGCGCTCGCCACTATTTGGGCTTGCCAGGCAGGCAAGGATGTCTACTGCGAGAAGCCGGCTTGCTACAACATGTTCGAGGGACAGCAGATGGTGGCCGCGGCACGGAAGTACAACCGCATCGTTCAGATCGGCATGCAAAGCCGCAGCATTCCGCACAAGATGAAGGCGGTGCAACTGTTGCGCGACGGCGCGCTCGGCAAGCTGTACATGGCGAAGGGGCTCTGCTACAAGCGGCGGCCTTCCATCGGTCATACGCCGGAAGAACCCGTGCCACCCGGCATTAATTGGGATATCTTCCTGGGGCCCGCTCCCATGCACGCGTTCACGCAGAATCGCTTCCACTATAACTGGCATTGGTTCTGGGACACCGGCAATGGCGATATCGGCAATCAGGGGATTCACGAGATGGATGTTGCGCGCTGGGGCATGGGCTTAGGGTTGCCCAATCGCGCTATTTCAACTGGCGGCAAATACGTGTTTACCGACGACCAGGAAACGCCGAATACGCAGATCGCCACGCTCGATTACGGCGATAAAGAGATCGTGTTCGAAGTGCGCGGCTTGCCTACCAATGGCGAGGCGGCGATCCAGGCGTCGGGCCCGAATTTTGTCGGGAATTTGTTCTACGGCGAGAAGGGCTTCATGTCGCTGGACCATCGAGGCTTCCAGATTTTTCTCGGCGAGAAGAGGGAACCGGGGGAAACCGGGGTTGCCGAGAAAGGCGACACGGGTCCGCATATGCAAAATTTCCTCGAAGCGGTGAAGAGTCGGCGCAAGGAAGATTTGCATGGCGAAGTGCAGGAGGGCGTGAACTCGGCGCACCTGGTTCACATGGCGAATATCAGCTATCGATTGAAGCGCGAGGTTCAATTCGATCCGACCGCGATGAAGTTTAAGGAAGCGGAAGCGAACGCTATGATCGGTCGCGCAGTACAGCGCGCCCCGTATGTGGTTCCAAAGTTAGCCTAGCAGCGAATTACCTGACTCATCAACGGTAAGCGTCTCTGCGATTCTTGACGGAGTTAATGCGAAGCGTATCTCCGCCCTCCTCGGTGAACCGTACCCGATGGTCGCCCACCCGAAGTCGCTTCTCTCCGCCCTCTCCGTGAAGTGGTTTCACGTCGCCTGCTCCATGCTCCGCCAACCGATGGATCCCGGTAAGTATGTTCATAGCGATGTGGCGGGGGATGCCCCGGATGTCAGACTTGGCGTCCTCGGAAAAGACAATACGCTTCAGACGACGCTCTTGTTGTCGCGGATCTGCTCCATTGTGAAGCCTAGTTCGGCAACAACCTGCTCGAAGGGTATACCTGGGTTATGCTTGAACCACTCTTTTGATCGGGCGACGGTTGCTGCTTCTTCTTCGCTGATCTCTTCGTCTTCCGTAGGCGCTATGGCCAAGGCGCGATCCATTGAATCGAAGAGGAGAAATTCCAGAAATCGTACGGCAATGGTCATCTGAGTAGCGGGAACACGGTCGAGCAGTGCGTGGGCGTGTTGCTTTGCGTTCATACGTCCCTATACGATAGTAGCGCGTCCTCTACCGAGAGTGGAGAGCGTCCCGGACCTTCCGAAGTGGCCAGGTCAGCGCTCGCGCCATCCGAAAAGCAGGTGATTGCGCGATCCTCGAGAACTCCATCTCCCGCTCGTACAAATAACGAATCTGCGCATCCCGCCGCGCGAACTGCACCTGCAGCTCATAGGCGTCGTTCTCGTTCAACGTGTAGCCGGGCTGCACGAAATCCGGCAGAGGGCGCGGCACATAGACCGTACCATGACTCGGTGCCCTCTCCCCGGCTGGACGCTCCTTCGTATAAAAATACACCGCGATCGAGCGGCGTGACAGATTCTTCTCAGGCGGCAAAGTGATCCGCCGAAAACCGTGCCAAGACACCTCGGTAGTCTCGAAAATCACGCATCGATTCTGCATCGGCGCCACCAACCGAATCACATTCTCCGCAGCGGGCAGCGCCGGATCCTTCTGCAATTCCAATAACCCGCCCCACTCCGTTTCCCATTCCGGATTCAGAAACAAGATCAGATTCAGCCTGCGGTGTAACCGCGAAGTCGGGTGATAATTGAAATCGACGTGCGTATCTAAATCCTGGCCGTTCAAATTTTCGTGAGTGCCGCCGCCCACGTACTCGGGGTCATACAGCAGCTTCGGGATCCCCGTAATCTCGCTGATAAGAGCGAGAAACTCCGAACTCTGAAGCAAGCGGTCAAGCACGGCATACGCGGGTCCCAGATTGCGCAGATCTGCATGGACCGCCTTGCCGCCGATTTCACCGAGCTCGTTCCGAGCCTGCCCGGCATCGAACCCTGGAAATTCACTGGCGAGCGCGCCGCAAAGATCCGGCTCAAGGAAGCTCTCGATCACAACATGCCGGAACGGGGCCGCCGTTGCGAACCGCCTGCGAAGCTCCGCTACCCCGTCCAAGACTGAGGAGTGGATCAGCTGTTTCACTCTACAAAGATCAACCCGAACTGATAATCGACGACTTCGCCCGCCGTCCCCACCGTAAAGTTCGATGTAATGAAACCGCTCGCGTTCTTAAACTGCCCCTCGCCGCTCTCCACTTTCCAAGTCACTGCGCCAGCTAAAGTTTTCGGGTCGGCGCTAGGTCCCAAGTGGCCTTCCCCGACCGTCGTGAATGTAAGGGCATGGTCGTCCCCAAAAGAGATGTTCCCGCTCTCGACAAATTTGTCGGCCCCGGTCGTTCGCACTTCCGACTCGAAGAAAGCCATCCCTCCCTCGGCCGGAATGAACGCCCCGTCCACGCCATCGTTGCCCACCACCGTCTTCACCGAACAACTGGTCGCGCTGGTGGTCGCCTTCATCACTCCCTTATCCACGCCCGCTGTCGCCGTTCCCTTAAACTGCATACAGTAGAGAATATGTCGCATAGTTCTACTGTATGCTGACAGAAGGCTAAGGTAATGTCGACGAATCCCCCCTCCATGCCCTCTTATGCACCCCAGGGCGCTCCTTTAAAGAAAAAAACCAGTCCCATCGTTTGGATTCTTGTTGGGCTCGGCGTGTTTTTTCTGATTGTAGTTCTGGTAGTGGTTGGGGCGGGTTTCTTTGTCGTCAACAAAGCGAGACAAGCCGGGATCGATACCGATCTCATGAAGCGCAACCCGGCCCTGGCGTCCGTCAAGATGATGGCCGCGATGAACCCTAATATCGAGGTGGTTTCGCTCGATGACAGCCAGGGGACCATCACTGTTCGCGACAAGAAGTCGGGCAAGACGTATTCGGTAAATTTCGAAGATGCCAGAAAAGGCAGATTCGTAATGCGGGAAGATGGCAAGGCGCCCGTTACGATCACCAGCAGCGGCGATGGCAGCACGGGAGCTCTTGAGATTAGGTCGGCCGACGGGACTATGAAGATCGGCGGCGGTGCCGGGGCAAAGGTGCCGACGTGGGTTCCCGAATATCCCGGATCGACTCCCGAAGGAGCTTTCGCCGCGCAAACGGACGAGGGCAACAGCGGCAGCTACACGTTCAAGACTCGGGACTCGGTAACTGCGGTTACCAAGGTATACGAAGAAGGCTTTCGATCAATGGGACTCAAGACTACCAGCACGCTCACCAACGCAGATGGCAAGACCGGCGGCGGAATCGTGAGCGCGCAAGCCGACAAGAGATCTGCCGTAGTGATGGTGGGTTCGGAAGACGGTCAAACTACAGTTAGCGTGACGTTCAAGGCCAAGAAGTAGCGCCCGAAATGGCATGGGCGATTGCCTGCATGTCAGGCAGCTTTAAGGGAGTCTTCGTTCACGGCGTGCTGCGTGGGCTGGAAGATCGTGGAATTCGGGCAGACGCGTATGCCGCAGCCTCCTCTTCGACTCTACCTGCCGCTTATGCCAGCGTGGGCCGCGTCCGCGAAACTGATCTGAGCCTTTGGAACACCAGCGAAACCAATATGAGCGAGGTGGTGTTGAGCAGCATCCGTGCACTTGGCCCCAGCTTGCATGGCTCCGTTTTTGCACCCGGCGCGGCTCGTCTATGCATTGCGACCAGTCTCGTTGCTACCCCAGAGGCTGCGGCTCTCACCCAGACTGACGGGGCGCGCCGCCTCGGACGAAAATTGCTGGTGGACGCGGCTCGCCAGGATGCGTCGTGGCGCGATGAGCATCTTGCTCCGCGTCTGTTCGATTCCCAATCCTCAGACCCGGACACACGCCTGACTCGGGATAACTTCGACGAGGTCGCTTACGCGACTACCCGCATGCTGCATGCCTGGCATATCCCTGCCTGGGTGAACGGGCAACCTTACGTCGATGCGAGCTACACGTCTCTATGTCCGGCGCTGGAGATGGCGGAGCGCGGTTATTCCCCGGTGGTTGCGATTGCTACCGAACCCGGCCCGCTCCGTCGCGACATGTTCAGCGCAGAGACGATCCCGTCCGAGTGGAACGGCGCTCGCATTGTCGTGTTGCAGCCGGAGTGCGACCTTAAGGAACTTGGAGTAGACTTTTCTAAAGCGACGGCGGATGGTCTCGAACAGGCTTTCGCCCTTGGGGTCCACGCGGCTTATTCGTACCCAGCGCGATAATAGCGCCCGGCCGGGAGCAAATAATCTTGGTTCCCGCCGGCAGGCTCAGCGGAGTCTTAAAGTAATAAGCATGATCGAATTGAGGCTTATAGTTGTACAACCATAAGAGCGGCTCGATGGAGCCGTCCGGCTTCTCCGCAATGATCTGAACCGATTCACTCTCGAGCACGGCCTTCGGTCGGATCCCGGCTAAAACAACCGCTTGCTTCAAGGTCAGGCTGCCATCCACGATCAACTCTGCTCCCACCTTCGAAGCTCGCGCCGAGGGCAAGTGAAAATCGGGCGGCTTCGGAAGCGCTGTAGGATCACCCTCGGGCGAGCCCCCCTCCACCCAATCCGAGATCACCTCGAGATCTTCCTGAGTCAAACCTTGGTCGTCCTTAAAACTTCCAAACCCCTTCACCGCGCCCCAAGGCGGCATCCTGCGCTCCAATGCTTCTTCCTTGATCGCCTTCGCCCACGGCCGAGCCGCTTCGTACGTCATCAACGAAAATGACGAACCGCCCTGGCGATGACAGGAAGCACAGCGTTTGTACACAAGTCGCGAGATCTCGCGAGACCAAGTGACCTTAGTCGTAATAACGTCATGGGCGCGTGCTGTAAAGCACGCGCCCAGGAAAACAAAAACGAACCCAACTCGACCAAGCATTACTCGCCGCTTGCGGCTTTCGGCTGCTTGTCCTTCGGCGCAAAGTATTGCTGCAACGTCACATTGGCAGGAATCACCACGTCGAAGAAGCCGAACATCATCTCCTCGCGGCTCTGCTCTCCGAAACGAACCTCGGAGGACGGGTCGGGATTATGCTTGTTATTCGGAGAATTATCGAACAAAGCGGTGCATTCGATCTTTGTCCCCGGAGGAAGCATGAGCGGTTTTTC
>JANXQZ010001236.1 GCA_025353235.1 Bryobacterales bacterium | reverse complement strand
GCCCAGAGGTTGGCACTTTATACTCCCACCGCCGTGCTCCGAACATTCGAGCAGGGTCAACTACGATTGAGTGCCGTGCTCGTGACGCTGGCGCTGGGCTTGGCCGGATACAGTTTCGCATCCATCTGGCTGGATACGGGGCGGACCGTTCGTTCTCGGATGGTTCGTACAGCGGCCGCTTGCGGAGGGTTCGCAGTGCTCGTTTGGTGCATCTCGCTGACTCGCGTGAGTTGGGATGTGAGCGAGAATCGTCGTAATTCTTTCTCCTGGAGCGACGAGGCCGCGCTGAAGCAGATCCGGAATCCGCTGAGCATCCGAGTGTTCCTGGCCCCAGAAGATCCCCGCTTGACGGATCTGGATCGCGGCATCCTGAGCAAGCTGCAACGAATCCTCCCGCGCGTGGACATTCAGTATGCGGCTCACTCCCAGGTCGGCCTTTTCGAACGACCAGGCTCGCATTACGGCGAGGTTTGGTACACGCTAAGAGAGCGCAGCGCCATGAGCCGTTCCACCACTGAGGCGGTAGTCTTGGAAACTCTCTACGGGCTTGCTCGAATTCCACCCCCTTTGCATGCTGACGGGAATGAATTTGCTGGCCACCCGTTGGCAGCGAGACCCTCCGGCGCAGACTTCATCTACTATGCGCTGTGGCCACTTTGCATCATCCTGGCTTGGAGCTATCGGTTTCGAAACAGACGCCGCACGGTGGTACCCTAGCACAGTATGAACCGACTACTTCTCGTGGTGCTTTGCGTGTGTTTTACGGGCTTGGCCGCACCTCCAGTAAAGAGCATCCGAGTGGATGTGGCTCAGGAGAAGGCCGGTGCCGAACCCTCGCATTTTCTCGGCGTGGTCGGTAACTGGGTGGTCGCTCAGGACGCGGGTAAGAACGTGGTCATGGTGGATGGGCGCCAATGGAAACGCGGTCAACCTGCGGGGGGCTTAGCTGATAAGGCGCGGCTGATTTACGGGTCTAGGCACGAGGAGTTTATCGATAATGTCAAAGCCTTCGCCTATTTCCCTTACGCGGTGGCTCAGGGCGTCGAGGCTTTCCACGATGGCGAGATCAGCGTGCGCTTCGACTTGATCGAGGGGGCCTTGGATCAATGCGCCGGAATCCTATTCAATCTGAAGCCGAGCGGGGATTATTTGACGGTCCGGTTCAACGCGAAGGAAGACAATTTGGTGCTGTGGACTTTTCAGCAGGGGAAGCGCAGCTTTGTGAAGAAGGGTTCGGAGAACGTGCCGCTACCCATGAAGCAGTGGCAAGCGATGAAGATTGCGGTACACGGAACTAAGCTGGAAGGGTGGCTGAACGGGAAACTGCTGATTGAATACACGCTGCCAGAGAAGGTGTCGGGAAGGGTTGGTTTATGGTCCAAGACCGATAGCGTGACTTATTTCGACGACTTCACGGTGACGCCCGCTCCTTAGCAAGGCCGGCTGGAAAGCTGGCTGCAAGCCAATATTGGCTGCTCCACGTCTGATTTTCAGGGTAGAAGTTACGCAAGATATACTAGTCACTCCGAGGGATATGTGGAGCTGCGTTCATTCGATGAGGATTATTTACGGCAGCTCCGCGAGGGCAACCCTCAAACCGAAGCGGACTTCTTCCAATATTTCAGCCGCCTTCTGCTCATCAAGTTGCGCAGCCGACTCGGGTCTTCCGATGCTGTCGACGACATCCGGCAGGAAACCTTCGCACGCGTACTTGTAACCATTCGCTCGAAGACGGGACTTCGTCAGCCCGACCGACTTGGGCCCTTTGTCGCCAGCGTTTGTAATAATGTTGTGTTCGAGCATTTCCGGAAGGCCGGGAAACACGATTCCATGCCTGAGAACGCACCAGATCTGCAAGACCGCACAATCGATCTCCACGGCGCTTTGGTCACACGGGAGACTCAGTCGCGGGTGCGGGAAATTCTCGCCAAGCTCCCGCTGAGAGACCGCAGTTTGCTGCGGGCAGTCTTCCTGGAAGAACGCGACAAGGATCAGATTTGTCTTGAGTTCAAAGTAGATCGAGAGTATTTGCGGGTTCTGGTACACCGGGCCAAACAGGGCTTTCGCCAGAGTTATGAAAAAGAGTTGTCGAATCACGCGCCTCCGGTGAAACGAAATGCTTCCCCGTTTCACTCTCTGGGCGAGGGAAGTTGATGAATCACGATGAGGCGGTTGCCAACTCGGCGGCCGATCGGTACCTGCTAGGCGAACTGTCGCCGGACGAGAGGGACCGGTTTGAACAACACTATTTCGAATGTTCCGAGTGCGCGGCTGACGTGCAAACGGGCGCGATGTTTATCGACAACGCCCGCGAGAACTTCCGCCAGGAGAAGGCCTCGGCCGCCACTGCCGACGCGGCTCGCCGAACGCGCGGGAAGTGGTTTGCCTGGCTCACGCCCGCTTTCGCCGGTCCGGCCTTCGCTATGCTCGCCTTGCTTGGTGTGGTGGGCTATCAGCATGCAGAACTGGTCGCGTTGAACCGCCCGCATGTCGGAAAGGTGCTGCTCCTGCGTGCCGCTCGGGCCGCGTCTCCTATCGTCCAGGTCCGGAAAGGCGAGGTGCTGCTCCTAACCTTCGATCTCAACTCCACCGGTCAGGATGTGCCGTATATCTTGACGCTCGCCGACGCGGCCGGGAAGGTCCGCGCCCCGGTTCCAATCGCCCCGGAACTAGCTGGATCCACAGTCGCAATATCGTGGCCCACCCAGGATCTAAATCCCGGCGAATACACCGTTACAGTTCGCGATCAGAAAGGCGGAGACGCCCTCCTGGATCGCTTCGCACTTGAGTTCAAAGAGACCACCAAGGAGTCAGAATGAGTTTCGCGTTTCACGCAAATGCTTACGGATTCGGCGGGCGCATTACCGCCCCGTTCGATAAATTGATCCCGGTCCAGGCATCCACGGTGCTCCCTCAGACTGGGGGATTCGGTTCCGATTGCGTAGAGAATTTCAACTTCGAGAATATTTTCCGATTCGACTCGGCTCGCGTCATGGTCTCGGGCGTATTTGTCCACAAGCCGGGGCAGGAGCCGCATTATTCCACCATGGCGCAATCGGTAATCGAAGGTTTAAACATTCTAAATATCGTGACCGTCGACCGGATTGTGAGTCAAATCACGACGAAACACGAGGAGTTCCCAGGCGAGGAAGCCGAAATAACTCCTTTTGGCACGCAGATTCAAGGACTCAGAGTTGGGGGTATCGAGATTCCGGTCAAGCTCAACCTAGACTTCTTCTCCGAGCACTCCACTTACAGCAGCTTCGAGCAAGTCCATCCCGACCGGGAGCGGAGCCGCTGGGCCAATATCAGCGACAATGTGCCGAAGTACATCCAGGACGCGTTCGGCCACCATTTCAAGAATTCTAAAGAGGAGCCGCGTCGCAGACGCCCGGGGTCATTGATTCACTCGTCAGTCGTGGAACCGATCCATATCGAGGATAGTAAGTTCGTCAAGGCCTATGGGCACATTCTCGAGATTAAGGAATTCGGCAAAGTCATTCTTGGGGAAATCTTTGTCGGACCGGACCTAAAACGAATCAACATGATTCGGTTGGAGCTCGGCTGCCCAACATCGGCACAGGGGTCGGGCAGCGGAGCCGAAGGCAACGGCAGCCACACAGACTCGAAGACACCGTAGCGGTAGGTAAGCGGGCCAAGTGAAACTCGGCGCCACTATCGCCTTTGCAAGCCTGCTTGGGTGCCAACGGGGCGACCCGGATCTTTTGTTCAAGCAAGCCACTCTTGCTTTCGAACAGGCGCGCCTTGAACAATCGGTGGATGCGAGCCAGCGCGGCCGCCGCAAGTTGGACCGCGCTGATAAGGCAAGGGAGTGGCGCTTTCGCACGCTGGAAGCCGCTGCGCTGATCCGCCTGGACAAGCTCCAGCCAGCGTTCGATTTACTAAGCAAGCCGCCAGCTGATTTATCCCCCGACGTACGCGGACGAATCAAATTGCTGGAGCTAAAGCGCTGTACAGATACGGATTGCAAAACAAGGCTTTTGCAGGAAGCCCTTTTGTTGGCCAGCGAAGGGAACGACCGCGTTCTGGAAGACGAAGTGAGACTGCTGCAAGCAGTCGCCAGCTCTCCTCCAGACGACGAAAATTTATTGCGGGCGTCGCTGCAGCGAGCTTCCGAAACAGGCGAACTTACTTTGCAGGCCAGAGCCAACATCGAGCTCGGCATGTTGTACATCGGACTCCGGCGCTTCGACGAAGCTGTCGACTCCTTGGATGCCGCACTCAAGCTCAGTGATCGCATTGGCAGCCCGATGTGGAAGGAAAAAGCTTTGGGCAACTTAGGCTGGTGCTATCGCGAACTGGGCGATTCCGAGCATGCTTCTCAGCTTTATGAAAGTGCCGCGAAACTCGCGAAAACAATCGGCCTCCACCCCGATGAATCCGAGTGGCTAAACGGCATTGCCATAGAGAAACACGTGCAAGGGAACTATCCAGAGGCTAAACTTTTTTACGGTCGCGCCCTCGAAGTGACGTCGAACGAGGAAAAGCGGGCGAAGTGCCTAAATAATCTCGCGCTGCTCTCCATTGACACTCGCGACTTCGCGAGCGCGGCCAGCTTCAATGACCGGTCATTCGATCTCAAGCGGAAGATCGGAGAGCGGGAGTCCGAACTCTACTCGGTTTTAAACAAAGCGAAAATTGCCGAAGGAGAGCACCGGACTGATGAGGCAGAGAAGCTCTATTTGCAGGTGATTTCCGCAAAACTGACCCCCCTCGAATTATTGGTGGCGGCTGAGTCAGACGTGGCCGGACTCTATGACGCGACGTCCCGGCCCGCACTCGCCGCGAAGGAATACCATAGCGCACTTGCACGCATCAACCGAGCCTCTGAATCGCTGGTGCGCGACGAGCACCGACTCTCATTCCTTTCGCAGATCCGCGAAGTGCAGAATAAGTTTACTGATTTTCTGTTGCGCAGCGAAGGAGACCAGGCTGCGTCGGATTTCGTAGAGTCGGCGCGCGCCCGCGTCCTGCTTGAGAAAATGGGGCTGTCCCGGCAATACTCGCGGCCCCGGCCTGCGCCCAACTCAACCATCCTATCGTACTGGCTGTCGTCCCAAGGTTGTCATCTGTGGGCGATCACTCCCACCCGCACTCAACGCTTCGATCTGAAAGCGACCGAAGATGAGATTGATCGCGCAATCGAACAGTACCGACGATCCATATTGCGTTTAGATGACGTTCTGGAATCGCCAGGCTCAACGGGAGAGTGGCTGTATCGGATCCTGGTGCAACCGGCCGAGTCCCTCATTGCAGGAAAATCGCGGGTCATCATCATTCCCGACGGCAGTCTGGCCAGGTTGAATTTCGAAACGTTAGTGGTTCCCGGCGAGCCCCCGCATTTCTGGATCGAAGATGCATCCACAACCGTTGCATCCAGCATGATGCTGCTGGGCCGCGCGGCTCGTTCGCGACCTCCCGCTAAGCTCTTGCTGCTCGGAAACCCCGACTCGCCATCGCCGGAATTTTTAACTTTAAGCGGCATGCGCAAAGAGATGGACTTGATCGCAGGCCAGTTCTCGAAGGAGCGACCGAGCGTACTCCAGGGGCCGGCAGCTCGGCCTTCCGCCTATCTCAGCGGGAACCCCGAGCAATATTCGTACATCCACTTTGCCGCCCACGGGGTGGCGAACAAGGAGAGCCCTCTCGATTCGGCGGTCATTCTGTCGCGAGGCGATCCTAAAGGTTGGATGCTCCGCGCTCGCGACATCACGCGATGCAAGTTGACAGCCGACCTGGTGACCATTTCCGCCTGTTACGGATCGGGCGAGCGCACGTATTCCGGCGAGGGCTTGGTCGGACTCGCGTGGGCTTTCCTGCTCGCCGGTGCGCACAATGTAGTGGCCGCGCTGTGGGAAGTGAACGACTCTTCCACCCCGAAGCTGATGTCCGACATGTACTCCGGCATCCAGGGCGGGTTGGACCCTGCGGATGCTCTCCGTCAGGCAAAATTGAAGATGGCCCACTCGAAGAAGCTGGATCGTAAACCCGGCTACTGGGGTCCCTTCGTTTTGTATACGGGCTACTAACTTGTACTACCGGCTGCTACCCTGAAGCATGCATCGACGCGAGTTCTTCCAGACAAGTGCCATCGCGATGGGCGCGACGCTGCAATTTACCGGCTGTTCCGCGCCCGCGCCTGCATCCTCATTCGATCTCGAAGAGTTCACGATCTCAGCCCTGGGGGATGGGTTGAAATCAGGTCGATTCACCGCCCGTTCCATCGCTGAAAAATATCTGGCGCGCATCGATGCGATTGACCGGCACGGCCCCACTCTTCGAGCTGTAATCGAATTGAATCCGGACGCGCTCTCGATTGCGGACGCGCTTGACCAGGAACGCAAGAACAAGGGACCGCGCGGTCCGCTGCACGGAATTTCCGTCCTCATCAAAGACAACATCGACACTGCGGATCGCATGTCCACCACCGCCGGTTCGCTGGCCCTGGCGGGTTCCACGCCCGAGCGCGATTCCGTGGTCGCTCAAAAATTGCGCGCGGCCGGAGCGGTGATCCTCGGCAAGACGAACCTGAGTGAATGGGCCAACTTCCGATCGACGCACTCGAGCAGCGGCTGGAGCGGGCGCGGCGGTCAAACCAAAAATCCCT
>JANXQZ010000852.1 GCA_025353235.1 Bryobacterales bacterium | reverse complement strand
GGAGGCGGCAAATATATTCCGCTTCGGCGAAATCCATCTTAAACAAGAAGCGCGCCTTAGTTGCAAAGGGCAATGCATAGTGGCAGCCTGGCTCCGGCAACTTACACGCGGCGCTCATCGCTCCCTCCAGTAGCGTGGCGTACCGTGCGCCGACTCCTGCATTGGCCACAGCATCCGGGGTTTCAAAACCCAGTTTGGTGGAAAAGGCTTGGCGGAACTGCTGGCAGCGCCGATGCCGGTGCATATCGCGATAAGCGCCGATATCCATGACGATGTCGAACGCGTACGGCGCCGTCCTGAAATTTCGAAGCAATTCATCTCGCCGCGTCCTAGAGCGCAAGGCCGTATCGATTACCTCCCGCTTGCGCAGCAGGCTCCAGGAACAGACCAGCTCCATTAACTCGCGATAAGGCCAATCGGTGACCGGATAGAGGAGCGTGGCCACCACCTCGGAAAGCGTGTCTGCGCTTCGGCACAGATCGACCGTCTCAGAGGGCGCGTCGCTTCTAGCCGAAAGATTCTGGTTGGCCCAAAGCTTGAGATCACGCCCACTTTGGAGTACGTGTTCATCGGCGTCCACATGGCGAGCCAAGGTGGGCGCAACGGGGTCGCGGGGTGCGGTTTCGTCCCATCGGCAGTCAGGTTCAGCGGCGCACGCTTGAGCAATCTCGTCGGCTAACTCCCGAAGTTCGCCATATTCGGAAGCTTTCAGGCGGCGGATCTGGCGCTCCAGCGTGCGAATGCTGGTAACCTGTCCCACTCCGGTGGGAATGCCAAAAAAAAGCGCATAGCGCGCCACGTCGAACGCGCGCGCGGAGATGTTGCGCCGATACGCGTCGGGCTTCATGTCCTCCGGACGCGCAAGCGTCTCCGTCAGATGCTCGGCCATGCGGGAGTGAAGCTCTTGGTACCCCTCTAGAAGCTTCGTCGCACCTTCGGAGTAAGTGGCGGCTTGCGCTTGGTCGAATTCAGGAGGCGTAATAAACCCTGACTTGGAGAAATCCTGGTAGCGGGAGGAGCGAGCTTGGCCATCCCAAAGCTGCTCGTCTTCCGCCTCGGTTGCCGCGAGTTCGGAAATGCCCTCGAAGCAGAGGACCACGTGGCCCAGATCGGCAATCGAGGCGTGGCCGTATTGAAAATAGAAGCTCTCGAGGAACTTCTGCGAATCATGCGTGCGGACCCACTCGATTGATTTTGCAATGGGGTCGGGCGACCGGCTGTAGCGTGCCAGCGCGTAGGCGCACTTCTCCGGCGGAAGAGGAGAGATTGTCAGGACGCGCTTGGGCATGCAAGGCTATGGTATCGAATGAAAATAACACTAAAGAGATTGTCGAGCGATGCGCAGTTGCCCGTCTATGCCCACGGCCCCGATGAGGATGCCGGGATGGACTTGCGATCTATCGAGTCCGCCATCCTGAAGCCGGGCCGTCCGCATGCGGTGGGTACCGGCCTAGCTATCGAGCTGCCAGCAGGCTATGAAGCGCAAGTGAGGCCGCGAAGCGGTTTGGCGATGAAGCATGCGGTCACGCTGGCCAACAGCCCGGCGACTATCGACCCTGGGTATCGCGGGGAGATTCGCGTGATCCTGATCAATTTGGGCCATGAGGATTATGCGGTCAATCCCGGAGATCGGATTGCGCAAATGGTGATTGCGAGGTATGAGGCGGTGGAGTGGGAGGAGGGGGATTTGGGAGATTCGGTTCGGGGGGAAGGGGGATTTGGATCTTCGGGCCGCTAACGTTGACAGTCGTGACCCGGCGACCCGAAGGTGGGCTTCGTCCACTCTCGCCGATCCATTGGCCGTGGTGCGGCAGAAATCTGGGCCAAATCGCGAGCCCCACAGCTCAATCGGCGTACTGCAGGACCGCAGAAATGGGACCAGCTGTGCCCATTTCCTGTGGATCTGACCATGTAAGCCCCACCACGGCCGACGACTTTGGACAGCCTGGCTAGCCTAGTGGCGGCTTGACCCAGTGCTTCCAGAAGGGCCCGCCATTGTGGTCCCTCAGAATGAGAGTGGTCTCGTGTCTGGAAACTTCACGGGCGAGTATAAGGTCGACCCCGTTTGACTTGACTTTGGAGCCAATCACGCTGATCTTGTCTCCCTTGACGAAGGTGATGTCGAATATCTTCACAAAATCGGACGGGCCAACGTAGACATCGAAAGTTTCGATCTTGAGCGTACCGGGTTCCATTTTCACGGTGAGGTAGAGACCATCCAGCGGTTCGGTCTTCGGAACTTCCCGGATATCAGTGACCGTTACCTTGACGTCAACCACTGTTCCCATATCGTAGCGGACTTCGGGATCTGTCTTGGGGTCCTTTGCGGCTTTGTCGATGATGGACACCGAAGAAGCCCCGAAC
>JANXQZ010001208.1 GCA_025353235.1 Bryobacterales bacterium | reverse complement strand
CGACGTTGACCATCACCGGCGCAGGGACAGTCACGGTGACCGCCTCTCAGTCTGGTAACGCCAGTTTTGCTGCAGCCACTCCCGTATCGCGAAGCTTCACGGTAGCAAAAGCAACACTGACAGTAACAGCCAACAACGCGTCACGCGCGTTTGGAGCGCCCAACCCGACCTTCATCGATACGATCACTGGGTTTGTCAACACCGATACATCTTCGGTAGTTACGGGCACGGCAACTGAAACAACGACGGCGACAGCGGCCTCTCCCGCAGGCACCTATCCGATCACCTTCTCCTCTACGTTATTGGTGGCGACCAACTATACCTTCACGTACGTGAACGGGACGCTCACCGTCTCCGGCGGTGCGACACAGACAATCACGTTCTCACCATTGCCGAACGTGACCTACGGCGTAAGCCCGATCACTTTGGGGGCAACGGCCAGCTCGGGCCTGCCGGTCAGCTACACGGTTACCGGTCCGGCTACGTTGGCGGGATCGAAATTGACCATCACCGGCGCAGGTTCGGTAACTGTGACTGCCTTGCAGCCCGGGAACGCCAGCTTTGCGCCAGCTACTTCTGTGTCGCGAAACTTCACAGTAGCCACAGCAGCGCTGACAGTGGCGGCCAACAACGCGTCACGCGCGTTCGGAGCAGCCAACCCGCCGTTTACCAATACGATCACGGGCTTCGTCAACAGTGATACTTCTGCTGTGGTCTCGGGGACGGCAACAGAAACGACGACGGCAACACCGGCGTCTCCCGCAGGCAACTATCCGATCACCTTCGCAACCTCGTCGTTGACGGCGGCCAACTATGGCTTCACCTATGTGAACGCGACGCTCACCGTTACCGGCGGAGCAACACCTAGCTTCGCGATCACTCCGTTTCCAATCCAGGAGACAATTTACCGGGGCCAATTCGGCGGGTTCTTCCTGGAACTCAAGTCGTTGAATGGCTTTAACGGGAATGTGATGCTCACTTGCTCCGGGGGGCCGGCCGGGTCGCAATGCACCGACTTTCCAATGACGGTAAAGGTGAATGGATGGGCGATTGCCGTGTCGGGAATTTTAATCCCGCAAAACGCGGCGCCCGGCCCGGTCTTAGAGATTGCCGCAAATGCCTAAAAAGGGTTTGGTCCGTCGGACTCCCACCGGCGGTCGAACGCTTTCAGGAGAACTCGGTAAGTCTACCTTTCGAAGTCAGAGAGCTTCGCCACATGCGCTTGTGCTTCGGTCAGGCTCCTGCCCGCGATTTCATCGGCGAGTCGCCGCAGGAAGCGGTGTTCGAATCTTCTCGCGATCCAGATAGCCAGGGGGATAACGGCAACACCGAGAAGCAGGTTAACGGCGATAAAGGTCGTGCTCAGGAATCGGTAGGCATCTATCCCAAATAGCCCAGCGAGGGCGACGATGAGGAACGGAAGCCACCAGACGATCTGGCCAGTGAGCAACTCCAGCCGAAACGCGCGGAGCCGGAGTATCCGGAGCTCGCCCAAGCGGCGCTGAATTGTAGTGACCGGCTCGTCGTAGTCGATACGATTGGCCTGCACGAGCTGACGGGCGGAAGCAGCGAGGCACAGAATCAGCCAAACATCGAGCATCGCTGCCGGCCATACAAAACGTGCTTCGGCGATGTGTTGCGCGAGAAAAGTTCCAAGCAGGACCAGCCCCGCCGCAGACGCTGCAATCTCCAGGCTCAATTCAAATACCAGCCTGCGCAGCGGGGAGCGGACCCGGTTCAGTGTTGCAGCCCGAAGCAGTTCCTGGTTCAACCGCAAACTCGCGTCCAGTTTGCGATCCTGCGCTTCCCAAGCCGATTTCATTTCATCGAGAGTCGTCATAGAGTAATGTCCTTGCCTTTCTGTTTAATGGTTTCCTTGAGTCGGTTGATTTTGGTCGCGGCGTTCGTAGCTGAAATCCCGAGAACATCCGAGATTTCCTGGTAGGTGTTGCCATCCATATAAAGAAGCACCAGCGCCTTGTTGAGAGGATCGAGCGCTGCGATGATTTCGTAGAGCATCCGCAACTCGTCTGTCTCCGGCTCCTGCACCGGAAACCCAGCCAGCACGCGGTCTTCAACGGCCAGCACGTAGCGCCTTCGTCTGAACTCGCGACGGGAAAACGAGATTGCGGTATTCAGGGCAACCCGGTACATCCACGTCGAAAATAAACAACGCCCGTCGAAGCTGCGGAAGGAGCGCCAGAGCTGCACAAGAATTTCCTGCGCCAAGTCCTCCCGGTCTTCCCGATTGGAACAGTATGCATTGCACACCTTGTAGAGAATCTTGCGATGCTCGCCTATCCGGCTCTCGAATTGTTCCTGCGATTCGCTCGTGTTCATCCATCGCCCGCTTTCCTGCTTGCTTTCGATACTGAACCGTTATTCGACGCTGGACCGGGAAAAATCACAGGGGAACGAAATTCAACAGGAACTGGACATTCGCGAACCGAACGGATCACACGCTGGAATCGCCGTCGTAGGAGGATGGTGCCCAGGCGGCTGGATTGCGCAAACTCTCGCTCAGTTCCGGTTTCCGTGAGAGATAGAAATAAGACCAAGCGGACAGTTTGCGGCGGAACGGGGCACACCGATCGAACACGCGCGTATTCTCCATCTCGCACCCTACGTTTTCGAGCGCGTGAATGCCCTGCGCGCGGCATCGGTCGAGCGCCTGGCGCAGGATTGCCGAGCTAAACTCGGCATGCGAATGAAGCGCCTGGAAATCGACCAGCCGCATGCGCTTTAACCCGAATTGAGGTTCATCTCGCCGCTGAAAGATTCCGCAGGCCTGGATCGCATCGTTCTGCAAGACGGTAATCACCCAGAGTTCATTGCGCGCGAGCGACGCCGAAAAATGCCATCGCAAGGCCGCGCAGTTGCGCACTGCGAGAAGAGTTTCACGATCGCGGCTGAGAGCTTCCCAAAAAGCGTCGAACCGTTCATCGAAATTGCGGGAGAACTCCACCGGAATCCGACTGCGGGGAATTTTCCTGGCAGTGAAGCGCGCTTTGACGCCTAGGGCCAAACCCACAGGGTAGCTCAACAGGTGCGGCTGCTTAGCCTGCCTGATGCGTAAAGCGCTCTCCGCGAAAGCGCGGTACCGGGTGATGAAAAAAGCGGCGCAACTCCAGTCGCCTGCCGGAATTCGCTTGGAACCAAAG
>JANXQZ010001202.1 GCA_025353235.1 Bryobacterales bacterium | reverse complement strand
AACAGCCTCGCCCGGCAAGGTGTGGTTCAGGATCGGGCGCCGCATCACGTCCATCGGTTTTTGCGTTGGATGATCGCATTTCTGCTCGTCCGAGGGGCCCATGATGAACTTCGGAGATGGCGAATCCCAGACAGTCGAGTTCTCACCCGCTTTGCCGTGCCAGGGCGCGTTCTTCTTGCGCACGTACCAGCAAGGCTCGTGCTGATACCAGTAGTGCGTCCGCGTGAGAACGATGCGGCCTTTGTTCCAGATGATCTGCTGGGGATAGAGGAAGCCGATGCGAAGCAGTCCGTTCAGAACTTCCCTCGTGAATACCGAAGCATGCCATACATAGGCCACTTCGAGGCTCGGCACCCGTTCAAAAGCCTCCGACCAATCGGCGCGCGTGTCGCCGGAGATCGTCGTTTCCGTATGGCCCTCCGTCCGGCGCTTCATGTAGCTGGCTTCCGCAGGTCCGCATCCGTTAAGCCCGGCCCGGTCCCGCCATTCGGAATCCAGCGAAATTCCATAAGGCGGGTCGCAGACCAGCAGGAACGGTTTGGTGTCTCCCAACAGCTGTGCAACGACTTCCGGCTGAGTGCAATCTCCGCAGATCATTCGGTGTTTGCCGAGGGTGAAACGATCTCCGAGTCTCGCGACCGGCTCTGGCTGAACTTCCGGCACGGCGTCTTCGTCGGTAAGGCCAGGCGAAGCGTCTTGTTGTTCGAGCAGCCGGGCGAGTTCCACGTCGTCGAACCCGACCAGATCGAGGTTGTAATCCTCTTCGTGCAACGCCGCCAGCTCGATCCGAAGCAGTTCTTCATCCCAGCCAGATCCGTCAATTGCCAATTGGTTGTCGGCGATCACCAGCGCCCGGCGCTGTGATGGGGACAAGTGCGCAAGGACAATTACAGGAACTTCTTGCATGCCGAGTTTGCGAGCTGCAAGCAAGCGTGCATGACCCGCGATGATGTCATCTTCCGCCCCAACCAGAATTGGATTCGTCCAACCCCACTCGCGAATTGAAGCAGCAATGTTGGCGACTTGCTCGCGGCTGTGAGTGCGCGGGTTGTTGACCTGAGGGATAAGCCGTCCGATGGGCCAGCGTTCAATCTGGATCCCAGTGTTGATAGTGCTCGCAGTCATAAAGGAAAGTACCTTATCTCTTC
>JANXQZ010001190.1 GCA_025353235.1 Bryobacterales bacterium | reverse complement strand
TGCCGAAACCGGCAAGGAGCTTTATTCGAGCGGCAATCAGATCGCCTCGTTCAATCACTTCAGCGGACTGTCCGTCGCGAACGGACGCGTGTACATCGGCACCTACGATAGCGTGCTGTACTGCTTCGGGCTCGAAGGACGTTAATCATGAGAAATGTTTTAGCTCAGGCCGGGATCTTCCTGGCAGTTTCCGGGATTGCCTATTCGCAAGGGCGTCCGCTCGACTGGTCGTTTTATGGTGGCGACGCGCAGCGAACAGGATGGGAGAAGAGCGATTCCCGCATCACGAAAGAAAATATCAAGGACTTCCAACTCGTCCTCAAGCGCAAGCTCGACAACGGAGCGGGCGGCGGGCAGCGCTCTCTCACTCCTCCGGTTGTGATCGGCAACCTTATTTCTTATCGTGGATTCAAGGAGCTTGGGTTCGTCGCGGGGAGTTCCAATACTCTGTGGTCCATCGATGTGGATGTCGATCGCATCTTCTGGCAAAAACGCCTGACCGCTTTGAAGCCTTCAGGAGCTTGCTCCGATGTTGTGACTGCCATCCCGGCTTTGACACCTCCCATGAATTTTGCGGCGCGTCCTCGTCCCGCCGCACCGGCTCCCGTGAATGCCGCGCCTGTCAAGCCTCGGGGCATCCTAGGCACTGGCGCGTTTGGGGAGCCCAGGCCGGCCTTTGCGCTTTCGAGCGATGGAAAGCTGCACCTTCTGAACACGTCGAATGGCGACGATCTGGTTCCGCCGATTCAGTTCATCCCGGCAAACACCAAAGCGTCCAGCCTAGCTCTTTCTGACGGGGTTATCTACACAACCACCTCTTCGAGTTGCGGCGGCGGACCTGCCGGAGTGTATGCTCTCGATCTGAGCAACGTCGATCCGGCGAGTTCCGCCGTGCCGCGGGTCGCCTCGTTCCTCTCGAAAGGTAGCGATATTTCCAGTCTCGGCGGTGTCGTATTCGGAACCGATGGAACACTCTACGTTCAAGCCAGCGAGTTGCTAGCCCTTAACCCGAAGGATCTCACCCTAAAGCAGTCCTTCAAGATGAGTGCCGCTGTGGTTACGCCGGTAGTGTTTGCCCATGCCGGTCACGATGTGATCGTAACCGCTGGAGCCGATGGCTCGCTCTCTCTCCTGGACGATCACCTGACTCTGCTCTCCCAGACCCACGCAATGGCCGGCAAAATCTGGAGCGGACTCTCAAGCTGGCAGGATGCCGAGGGCACGCGCTGGGTGTTGGCTCCCGTGTGGGGGCCCAAAGGCTCCATCGTAGCCTTCAAACTCGAAGAGCACGATGGCAAACCCGTGCTGACGCAAGCGTGGGTTTCGCCGCCCATGATTTCTCCCCAGCCCCCCGTAATCACCAGCGGAGTCGTGTTTGCGCTGTCAGCGGGCTTATTTCCTTCGGGACACGCGACGCTCTATGCGCTGGACGCTTTGACCGGAAAAGAAATGTATTCAACTGGCGATCAAGTGAGCGCTCCCGGCAATCTGACAGGCATGTCGATAGCGAACGGCCGCGTCTACTTCACCACCAGCGACAACACCTTGTATGCGTTCGGAATCTTTCTAGAGCGCTAAGCTTGATGTACTGAACATTTGATCTCTTCGCCGCCTGCGACGAATCTCAGTCGCCTAACTAGCAGGGTGCTCAAAAGCTTAAACCGCTCCCTCACGGTCACGGCTCAGCAAAGCACCTACCGAGCCGGGACCCGTGAGGGAGCGGGGTCAAATGGCCTTTCATCACGAGTATAGGCAGCTTTGGAATGCCGTTGTTTTGGTGCGGCTATGCTGCTTTGTGGGGCAGCCAATCCTGGCTGCAGCCGGCTTTCCAGCCGGCTCGTAGCGCTCATCCCTCACATCTCAATCGGAAAGCCGAAGCAATAGAGCGTGTTGTCCGAAGTCCCAAAACATATATGCCCGTTGGCCACCGCCAGTCCGCTCGAATGCACGGACGATGTGATCGCATCTCCGCTCGAATACAACATCTTGCCCGTGTGCGCGTCGAGCGCGTAAAGAATCGCATGTCTCGATATAGCATCTTCGCCGCTGGCCAGCGCGAATACCACTCCATTCGCGACCACCGGAGCAAGCAGCGTACTCAAATCGTGCGAAACCCAATCAGGCACGAGCTTGTTTTCCACTGCGCGGAAGGCCATAATTCTTCCACTCGATGCAGCATACACCCGTCGCTTACCGCCCTTGTCCACCCAAGTGGCTAACCCGGACGTGTCAGATGGCACGCCCTCTGCACCGGCTTGCAGCAGCACTTCGCGTCCTTTCCACACAAAGGGTATCGGTGTGACATCAGCCGAATAGACCTTGCCTTGAAACCCGATGGACACTCCGACTGCCTTGGCCAACTTCGCCGCTGAAAAGGTAGCCTTGGCAGCAGGGTCCCCAGCTCGGATCGACCACACGCCATCCGGCACTCCTCCACATCCGCCCGCTGTTGTCGCGTACACGAACCCGTTTGCAGAATTCAGGGGCGAGACGCTTGCATGAGCCGGTACGAAGCTCTGTACAGGCGCCATATCCACGCCATCCGCGGGACGAATTGTATGCAGCACGCCGTCGCTGGCGACAAAATAGAAAGGCCGCATCGGAGTCTTGCCCCCGTCCTCGTCCTCATCGCGCACTTGCTTGCCCGGTGGAGCGGGAGCCAGAGCAGGCGCCGCAGTCAGTCCGCCTGCACATGAATCTTGTGCGTCCGCAACATCCACGTGCCTTTTCCAGAACAGCCGACCACGATCCGCATCCACCGCGTAAAGGTTATTGGACGACCCTCCTACAAAGACCAGTTCCTTAATGCCGCGATGAGTCACGATGGGACCAAGCATCGTGGGCGCGGTCAACGAATTCAGGCCCTTCGACTGATTATCGAGGGTCAGCTTCCAGAGCAGCTTAAGCTCGCCTGCGTTGCCAGCGTTGATGCTCTTCCCGCGCCTCTGCCATCCGGTGGCTTGCGCATCTCCGCGAGAGCTGAGCCAATCGCTCGCATACACGCCTCCGAGAAGAACACAGCAGCAGACCAGCCTCTTCATCAGAAAGTCTTGATGCGAATATTCCGCGATTCCATCTTCATCGCCGCCGCCGTTTTATGCAACTGAATTCCGATCTCCCCGTCCATCTTGCGATTCGCCTTGTCATCATCGATCAGCACGCTCATCACGCGGCCATTGATGGATTGAATGAGGATGTTCCCGCGCGCCACGATGTCCATCTCGTTCCATCCATCGGCCTTGATCATGCCCTTCAAATCGGCGGCATCGCCCAGAGAACCGATAGAGCCGACCTTCTTGCCATCCGGCACATAAGCGATCTGACCGCGCAGCGCCAGGAACCCGCGGCCGCGCTCTTCGTACACTTGGCCCGTATATTGCTGCTTGCCGTCGATGTCCGCTTGATACCCCTTCAAAACCCACTTAGCAATATCGGGCAGCTCCACGCTGCGGTATTGGACGCCGCTATTGCCAGTCTCTCCGGTCAGCTTGTACTCCAACTTCAATTCGAAATCGGCCGGAGATCCGCCTTTCCAGATGCAGAAGATATTCTGCTTGGGCTGATGATCTGCCTTCGTTTCGCCGATCATCACGCCGCCTTCCACCCGCCAGAAGTCGGAGTCGCAGTCCCATCCCTTGAGCGATTGCCCGTCGAATATTTTCTGAAAGCCGCTCTCCTCAAGTGGAGGAACCTGGCGTTGCGCGGAGAGACAGCCCGCTAGGGCGACGGATAAGATCAGGGATCGCATTTCTATATAATAGAACCGTGCGGTATTTTGCTGTTTGTGTGATAGTTACCGGCTGCGGCATGGCTCAAGGTTTGAAGATGCCAGACGGGGCGGGGAAAGAGACGACGCAGCGCGTCTGCGGTTCGTGCCATGGGGCGGAGCTGGTGATCGGCAGGCAAGAGTCCCGCGAGACTTGGGGCGCAATTGTCGATGACATGATTCAGCGGGGCGCCACTGGTACCCAAGAAGAATTCTACGACGTGGTCGATTATCTGTCGACGAACTTTTCTCCAACTTCTCCAGTCATCAAGATTAACGTGAACAAGGCAACGGCCAAAGATCTGGAGACGGCTTTGCG
>JANXQZ010001132.1 GCA_025353235.1 Bryobacterales bacterium | reverse complement strand
ATGGCGATTGTGTTCACGTTGTAACCCGATACTGTATCGGAAGCGATGTTGGTGTTGTCGTCGGCATCCGCCGCAGGCGAGAGAACCCCGCCGCCAGCCGCCTGACGGAAATTCAGCGAATCGAACGCTGCGCCGAGATCGATGTAAAACGGATCGTCGACGGTTCCGGCAAAGACGCGGACGCCGTTTCCGAGATTATAAATGCCCTGAGCCGCCAGAGCCGGGTAGTTGGGCATCGTACGGGGCCCCACGTTGGTGGGCACTGCGAACAGATTCCCACCATTGGTGAGCTGCGTGGAAACGCCACCCTTAGTCATGGTGACTGAGTAACGCTGGCGAAGGTTGATCCCAGCCGAGCCGGGTCCATCGAGAGCCGTAATGGCCGGAGGCACGATAGGCGTTCCCGGAGGAACGGGTGCTGGCGAATTGGCAGGCGCATTGATGCCATTTCCCGCACCCACGTATGCCGTAAACACCCCAGGCAAACGAAACTCGGTGGTGAACCGAAAATCGAACTGAACCGCCTCAGTCGCGGTGTTGTTGTTGTCAATCCTGATCGAATAGAGGATGTTGTCGTCGAATGGGAAGTAGGTCGGACCGTTAGCGGGCTCAAGCAGCGGGTCCACATTCAGGATCATCGTGACTTTGGAAGGATCGTCATAGCTTACGAAAGCGTAGACATCCGTGATGTCGGCCGCCCGATCGAGCGCTGTGATTGGCGCTTCGCGGTGGCTGGCGGCGTAACCGGGCGGCGGGGCAACCATCACGGCCGCCAGCACGGTAACGATAATCGGTTTCAATCTGTTTATTGAATTCAAGTTAGCTCCTGGAATTGCTGAACTTCGCGGACCGGAGTTTGCGGAAAGCCGCAAGCGCCAACCCTAATCCTGCCAGTACATACGTAGCTGGTTCGGGAATGGATGATGTGGCCGCAAACTGATCGGTGACGGTCGCGCCAGAAGCCGAGCCGTTTCCACCGCTGTCCACCGTAAAGTTGTGAGTAATAGTGAGTTTTCCGACCGGCGACAGGTTAGTTTGATTTGTGTTGGTCCCAGGTCCGCCAAGCACGAGCAAGCTTCCGGCAGTCCCTGTGCATCCAGATACACCGTTGGGGCCGAAAGTCCCGCCTGCGCAAAAGTTCTGGATGTCAGTCACCGCACCGTTGCCCGACGCCGTCGCATTCGTGAGGTTGATCGAATCGCTGGTGTACAAGTTGCCGCTGAGCATGTAGGTGATCAGGGCGTCGAAGATCTGCCCGGTGGTGGCGGTCAGATTGGTCATTGCCGTAATGCCGGGATTCGTGGTCCCGCCAATTGGAGTGATCGTGATATTAGAAGGCGAAATTACTGTGGCCCCCCCAAGTCCAGGAAGGGCCTGGAAACCCGATAAAGTGTTAGTGCCAATCATACATCCCCCGGAACCCAAGGCGATAAAACTGGCGAGACTTCCGCTAGTGCACACAGGCGCAGCGGACGCGAGCGACGTGACCCCCAAGGTCAACGCAGCAAAAATAGCATACTGCTTCATTCATCATCCTCCCTCTATAGCAGCGGTTAAACCGCTACTTAGAACTTACGATACAGACTACGAGTTAGATTGAGGAATTGTAAGTTGGTTACAATAAACTTTGTGAGGCGGGACCCCGTTTCAGTGAAGCAGCTTACCGTTGGCTGTCGCCTAAGCCCAGGTGCATGTCTGTGTGAAAATCTAGATTCATGAGCAATATCCTTCAGTCGCTTCCAGTTGGAGAGAATGTCGGCATCGCCTTCTCCGGGGGACTTGATACCAGCGCCGCTATTTATTGGATGCGTCAAAAAGGGGCTATTCCGTACTGCTATACCGCCAATCTCGGGCAGCCGGACGAAACCGACTACGACGACATTCCACGCAAGGCCATTGAGTACGGGGCGGAGAAGGCCCGACTGATTGATTGCCGAGTTCAGCTGGTCCGGGAGGGCTTGGCCGCTCTGCAATGCGGCGCGTTCCATATCTCGACTGCAGGCGTTGCCTACTTCAACACCACTCCAATCGGACGCGCCGTAACCGGCACCATGCTGGTGGGCGCGATGAAGGAGGAGCAAGTCAATATCTGGGGCGATGGCAGCACTTATAAAGGCAACGATATCGAACGTTTTTACCGCTACGGCTTGTTGGTGAACCCGGAACTGCGGATCTACAAGCCCTGGCTGGACCAAGCCTTTATCGACGAACTGGGCGGCCGCAAGGAGATGTCTGAACTGCTTGAGAAGGCCGGTCTCGGATACCGGATGAGCAAGGAGAAGGCCTATTCGACCGACTCCAATATCTGGGGCGCCACGCACGAAGCCAAGGATCTCGAATTCCTCAAAAACGGGATGAAGATCGTGGAGCCCATCATGGGCGTGGCCCACTGGCGGGACGACGTGCCAGTGGCGCCCGAGGAAATTCGAATCACCTTCGACCAGGGTCTGCCAGTAGCGTTGAATGGAAAGACCTTCGCTAACAGTGTGGATCTTGTTTTGGAAGCGAATGCAATTGGCGGGCGACACGGCTTAGGCATGTCCGACCAGATCGAGAATCGAATTATCGAAGCCAAGAGCCGCGGCATTTATGAGGCGCCCGGGCTGGCGCTCTTCTTCATTGCCTACGAGCGGTTAATTACCGGCATCCACAATGAGGATACGATCGAGCAGTATC
>JANXQZ010001088.1 GCA_025353235.1 Bryobacterales bacterium | reverse complement strand
CTGGCGCAAGAATCGTGTTAGACCCGCGAGTGCTGTAGTACGGCGAGAAAAACAGTCCGCTGCGATAGTAGTAAAACGAGCTGGCATTCCAACCCGATACCAACCGATTCACCAAGCCGTTATTGCCGCTCAGGAAGGCTTTGCCGCGTCCGAAGGGCAGTTCGTAGTTGAAATTAAAGCTCAAGTTCTGCCGGGGCAGTCCGCTATCGTTCGCGTAAATCGCACGCAGCCGTTGCGATAGAGGCGCGTTATTCGTCAGGGCAGCAGGCAACAGTTCGAGTCCTCCGAACGAGTTGTTTGCGCCTTCCGCGGTGGTTAACGTTTTCTGGAACGTGTAGAACGCCTGCAGCACGATCCCATGCGAGTAGTTGCGCTTCAACTCGGCCTGCAGTTGGTTGGAGTTCGAATATCCGACGTAGCTCAGCAGATCCATCGCGCTGGTGTTGGAACTGGCGAAATCCGGATACGCGCGTCGCTGCGCGGAGGACGCGCCGGGAGCGCTGAGTGAACGAGGCGCGGGAACATTGATGGGATCGTACTGGATCTGATTGCCAGCGTGGGTCCCCACGTACGAGACTCGCGCGCCCAGCGAATACGGCAGTCTGCGCTCGACGGTGAGGTTCCACTCCTGCGCTATTTGCGCTTTATAGTTTGTATCCCATGGCAGGATCGCCCAGCCGCCGCCCTTGGAGATATTCAGCGCGCTCGGCGTGATGAAATTGTTGCCCAGCGTCCGCGCGCCCGGCGACTGGTTGGAATAGGCGCTGCCTCCCGCCGGGAAAGTCAGCTCGGCGGCGGTGGCGTCGTTATTATCCACCAAGCTCTGGTAGCTGTAGCTGAAAGGCGGATTCCGCCGGGTGTTCTGGTGATATTGGACCAGCGGCATCACCCAGTAGTAAACGCCGTATCCGCCGCGAATTACCGTGTTCTGATCCAGTTGGAAAGCAGCTCCGATGCGGGGAGCCCAGTTGTTCTTGGGCATGTTCCACAGCGTGCTGGGTAAGCCAGCCTGCTTGGCCGATTCGAAACGCAAGCCCGCTGTGGTGTAAGCGTCTACTACGGCCTGCGGGAAACCCTGGCTAGTGATGGCTCCATCGCCCGCGTACACGACCACGGGTCCGCCGGCAGCCTTCAGATCGAGCGTGGAGGCTTGGTTGCGCTTGTCCCGGAAGGCGGTCCAGTACTCGTAACGAATCCCGGCATTCACTGTGAGCCGGCGATTGACCTTCCAGTTATCCTGCGCGTATCCCGCATAGTCCGTCTGCCGCGTGTAGAAGCGCGGATACTGATTCAGAGCCGCGTAATCCGTGTAGCCCAGCAGCAAATCGGCGAGGCCAGCTCCCGTGTTGGGGACCTGAGAATTCAATGTGCCCATGGCGGCCGCAGCCGGGTCCATCAGACCGGTAAAGCTGCCAGAGAAAGCGTAATCGCCTCCCGGCTGTCCGGTCTCGAAGGTGTTGACGTTGCTTCTCTGAACGAAGAAGCCGAATTTCAATTCGTGCTTTCCACGCGTCCAGGATAGGTTGTCCGAAGCCGTCATTGTCAGACTAGGCGCGTCCTGCGGGTTGTCGCGATCAATGCCGTCGAAGTAGCCGGAAGGAGTCCAGGAATCCCCGAAGTAGAAGCTTGGCCAGGCGATGGAGCCAGGGTAAGTCGGCAACCCGAGGGTCTGCGTGATGGGCGGGTTGATGGGTTGCGGTCCGCGATAGGCGTGAAACCGTTGGACGCCGCCGCGAACTTCGTTGATCAGATTCGGGCTGATGAGTTCGGTGAACGAGAGCGCCGCGTTATGGCCTCCCAATAGCCGATTGTTTGGATTCAGAAAATACTTCGGCCCGAAGTTAACCTCGTCCGTGTACGTGTATCGGCCGGAGAGCCGATTCACCCCAAGCACCTGATCCACCTTGGCCGTAATCAGCGTGCGATCATCCTTGCCGCTAGCATTCGGATTCTGATAATTCTGACCGTCGTAGTAGCGGACGTTCAGATTCGGATCCGGCAGGTAGCCGACTACCTTCACTCCCGCTGGATTCAGGCGGTTGGACGGGATGATGTTACCCGGGAACTGCGAGCGGACGTAGCTCTTCGTGGCGGGATCGTAACGTGTCGTGAGCGGGTCGTAGATCTTAATGAGGTTTCCTGCATCGTCGGTGTAGCCCGAAAAATCGCCCTTCTTCCAGGCAGGCAGCGGCACAGTGTAGCTTTCCGAAGCAGCATTGCGCTGTTTGATCCCTTCAGCATCGACGAAGAAGAAGGTCTTGTTGTGCCCTTTGTAGAGCTTCGGAATCCAAACCGGTCCAGCGAGATTGCCGCCGAACTCGTTTCGAACAAGGTGGCTCACAAACTTCTGGTGAAAACCCTTTGCCGCCAGCGCATCGCTCTGATTCAGTTCAAACAGTTGGCCGTGAAACTGGTTAGTGCCGCTCTTGGTGACCACCTCCACCATTCCGGCGCGGCTGTACTCGGCGTTGGCATTGGCGGTGCTAACCTTCAGCTCCTGAATCGTGGGCAGAGCCTGCGGAAGGCGCTGCAATTCGTTGGTATAGCGTTCGGATGCCGTCATGCCGTCCACCAAATAATCGATGGACCCACCCGGAATTCCATTCACCCGAGTGTAGCCCTGGCCTTGCCCGGCAAAATTGTTCGAGACGACACCCGGAGTGAAGTTGAGAATGTTCAGGAAGTTCCTGGACTGGAGTGGCAGCGATTCGATTCTCAACGCTTCTTTCACGTCGGACAGCGACGATTCCACTGTCGTGATTACCGGGGTGACGTCAGTGACGTTTACCGATGTCGACACGGAAGCAGTGGTGAGGCTTGGATTCACCGCGGCTTCCTGAGAGACACGCAAGGTTAGCTTGCCGGACCATTCCGAGAAACCGCCAGCGGTCGCTTTCACCTCATACTCGCCCGGCGGAAGCGCGGTGAAGTCATAGTTGCCAGAGCCCGAAGTCTTAGCCTGCCGATGTTCACCGGTGCCGGTGTTGACCAACTCCACAGCGGCTCCCGCGATCGCGGCTCCGCTTGGGTCGACTACCGTGCCCTTGATCGTGGCGTTGGCGTTTTGGGCCTGTAACGGCGAGATCAACGCGCACGCCGAAAGAGCCAGCGCAAGAACAACATAAGGCGTTCTCATCTTAAAACTCCTTAACTGAAGCACGACCCCCTATTCTACACAGAATCGGAGATGAAAACGGATATAATTTGAACGCTCCGCAGCTTGTATGCAGATTTCAAAAATCAGCCTGCCATTGTTATCCGCCTTGGGTCTACTGTCGGCCGCTGGCACGTCCCCCTTGTACGAGCGTGGCTACACGGTGATGCCCGAGCCGCAAAGGGTAACGTTGAGCGGCAGCGACTTTCAATTCAGCTCAGATTGGCGGCTGGAGTTAGGCGCCGGTCTCAAACTAGGCGATACGCCCGTTGAGGCGCTAGAGGAAGATCTGGAATCGCGATTCCATCTGCGGCTGCGGGCCCAACATGCGGGCAGAAGCGTCCTGCGTCTCAGCATCGCAGCCAATTCCGCGATGGTCGGCGCGGCACAGGATCGAGACAAGCAGGCCTTGGCCTCGCAAGCGTACAAGATCGACCTCGCCAAGCAGGTGGTCAGCATCACCGCAAACGGGCCAGTTGGCCTTTTCTATGGCGTGGAGACTCTCGTGCAAATGTTGAAGCCGCGAAACGGGGCTTTGTGGCTGCCCGAGGGACAAATCGAGGACTGGCCCGATCTGCAACTGCGCCAGATCTATTGGGACGATGCTCATCATCTCGACAGGCCGGAGACGCTGAAGAGAGCGATCCGTCAAGCTGCGTTTTTCAAGATCAACGGCTTCGCCCTGAAGTTGGAAGGGCACTTCCAGTTTAAGAGCGCGCCGGCCATCGTCGAGCCTTATGCGTTGACACCCGCGGAGTTCCAGGATCTGACGAACTACGGGTTGAAGTATCACGTGCAGTTGATCCCTTACCTGGACGCACCGGGGCACGTCGCGTTCATCTTAAAACATCCTGAGTACGCAACTTTGCGGGAATATCCAGACAGCAACTATGAGCTCTGCGTAACCAATCCAGATTCTTACAAGTTGATGTTCGGCATGTTTCAGGATCTGATCGACGCCAATAAGGGAGTCAAATATTTCTACCTATCGACGGATGAACCTTATTACGTCGGTCTCGCGAACAACTCGCAGTGCCAGGAAGCACTCCGGGCGAAAGAACTAGGAAGCGTTGGAAAACTCTTGGCCGAGTTCATTGCGAAGACTGCCAACTATCTGCATGACCGCGGTAGAACCGTTATTTTCTGGGGCGAGTATCCCATGAAGCCGGATGATTTGGTCTCCCTGCCGCGCCACCTGGTCAATGGTGAAGTGGCCGGGCTCGAGTTCGATCCGGTCTTCAAGAGGCTCGGCATTCGAGAGATGATCTACACGTCGTCGGAAGGAGAAGAGAAACTGTTCCCAGACTACTTTGCGCTGCCGACTTCTAAGCGGCTGCATCCCGAAACGCAGAGCGCGCAGCGTGTCCAGGATACGTTTAGCCAGATTTCAGATGGTTCCGCGAGACGGGATGCCGATCTGATCGGCATGGTGAACGCGGGGTGGGCCGACATGGGGCTGCATCCCGAAACCTTCTGGCTTGGGTATGCAACAGCGGCATCGGCCGCGTGGCATCCGCGCTCGCCAGATCCGCGAGAATCCATGAGCGCCTTCTACCCGCTCTTCTATGGCGCGAACACAGTGCGTATGGATCGCGTCTATCAGTTGATGAGTACGCAGGCACAGGTTTGGGCGGACAGTTGGGACACGATCCAATCCATCGCGCGCAAGGGAATCTGGGGGAATTCCACTGGAGTCTACGAGACCAGGCGTCCTGCGCACGACCAAGCGATAACGCTGCCGCCCGCGCCTGAGTCGAGCCTAAAATACAACTCGGATTGGGCGGAAAGAAATTCCAGGCGCTTGCAACTGATCGAAGAAGCTTTGCCGGAGAATGACGAACTGACTGGACTATTGCATGAAAATTTGAAGCGGGCCGACACGAATCGGTACAACCTCGCAGTCTTCGTTTCCATTGCGCGACTGTATCGGCAGAATCTCGAAATGCTGCGTGCGATTCGGGAAATGGACGGCCTGCTGAAGACTGCTTTCGCGGCGGCTGAAAGGAATCAGGCCAAGGCCGCTCTCCAGGCAGTCGACCGAGCTCTCGATGCAGCGAATGCAATTCAGTGGGCGCGGAATAGTGCGCTGGTTGAGGCTCGACAGACCTGGTACAAGAGCTGGTATCCCCGAGTTGCCGAGGCGAACGGGCGCAAGTTCCTGCACGAAGTGGACGACGTGAAAGACCACCTGCCGGATCGCACCACCGATATGAGTTATCTTGTCTATCGCGAAATGCTTCTCCCGTTCGGCGAGTGGGTGGAACGAATCCGCGCCGCCCGAAACCTGTACGCGCTGGCGAATAGTGCTCCCGCGCGAAAAGCCAAGTTCGATTGGAAGGACTTGAGGCCGGTCTCCGGCTCGGATCGGTGAGTGATCACCGGGCCAGCATTCAAAGGCGGGGACTACCAGGCTGAAAGCAACTTCATGACAAAAGTAAGCTCTCGCCAATAGCAGCACTCACCGATTGCAAATCACCATAGACGGTTGCGTGCCGTATTCCCATATCCTCCAGTTGGCGTCTAATTTTCCGCACTTCTCGAGGTTCAATGCTGATTTGGGTCGTCCGACTCTCGTGAACGGACATTTGCTGCAGCGCTCGAAACCGGAGTTCGCCGTTTTCTTCATAAACTTTATGAACGGTATGCCAACCTGCCTGCATAGCAACCCGTACACTGTGCCAGCTAGGTTGCATTATGCGGGTCGTAGTGATTGAAAACGGGGATAACTTTAAATCTTTCTTCTCTTCATCGGTGACAATCTGAGATTTCTTGGCGTGATAGGTGTACACCGTTGGCGAGGGCGAGTCCTTTTCCACGGCGAAAAACAGTGCCGTTAACGGATTGGCGCTCCAATCGAGCAACCTCGTAGGAAGCCCAAAATGCTGTCCGAGCTGAGCCAATCCCAATCTGTGTCGGGTCTCGAAGGTAACAGATAAGGGCTCTCGTTCTTGAACTTTTTTAGGAGCTCGGACTCTGCTTCCTTAACCAAAGTAAGGTCGTTAGGCTCACGAAACAGCCGTGGCAATAAAGGCTTCATCTCACCCTGGCCGCGGTATAACTTGATTTGCGTTTGAGGCGCCCTCGTTTGCCAGACTGCCGACAGGTACTTTTGCAGCTTACGACAAGCTTCTGATTTGGCCCGCTTGAAACCTTCCGCCGTGTCATCAGGATTATGCTACACCAAAGAACTCCTTGGCCCAACTTCGCCGCAAACAGTTCTCGAGCGTGCAGCAGCTTAGCAAAGGGCAGCACACTGTGAGGCCGCGTCCTTCGGATGTGCTCATCAACGGTCTCGGTAACCGCAGCCTGCCCGAGCCCACATCGTGCGTGATCGCACCCTGCAGATTGCTGATCTCTTCCCGCAGATCCATCAAATTGAAGCTTTTGAGGCTGACACCCGATCAGGTCCACGTTGTTCACGGGTCTGCCCACACAGTAACTTAATCATCTTTGGGACGACCTGCATTAGACCGCGCATCTGCCGACAGCTCTCGTTCTCCTCGAAGGCGCGATCCCGTGCTTCACTGACGGCGAAAATCAAAAGCCAGGGGTTAAACTTTGGAACGGTTCGCGATGTTGCGAACAGTCGCCGCCGACTAGGGCCGCTCTTTAGCCCACCGTCGGGCAGCCTTTCCAATTCGAGCGCGGCCCCGACCTTCCTCCCACAAACCCAGATCGGGACCACTCTGCCTTTCCGGGCTACAGCGGATTCCCGTTTGCGTCGAGGAACTTCACCTCTCCCAATCCCAGTTGGCGAATCGGGCCCTCGATTTTGGCGCGATCTCCGACCACCACCCACACAAGACTATCGGGGTGGATCGCCGACTTCGCAGCATCGGTCACCCCCGGAACATCCAATGCCCGGACCTTTCTTGAATAGGTCTCGTAGTAATCGTCCGGCAAGCCGAATTGCACCTGTTCCAGAATCGTATTTCCCACTTCGTTGATAGTTTCGCGTGAGCCGGGAAGCTTCAGCGTCATCGTATTCTGCGCGCGCTTGAGTTCCACGCCTGTGGGCGGGCGGTCGTTGACGATACTATGAAACTCTTTGTTCAGCTCATCCAGAGACTCTTTCGTCTTGTCCGACTGCACTGGGGCGTATGCCAACAAAGGCTGCTGTCCGCGCGCGGCGAACAAGATGCTTGTCGCTCCGTATGACCAGTGCTTATCCTCGCGCAGGTTCATGTTGATCCGAGCACCAAAGTCGGACCCGAAAATCGAGTTCATCGTTTGGATAGCGATCTGATCAGGGCTGTTCCGCTGTGGCGCTACCTGGCCCACCAGTATGTCCGACTGAAGCGCGCCGGGCCGGTCCATGATATACACCACGGACTTGGTCGGAAATGGCACGCGGCTAATGTTCTTAGCCGGAACATCTCGTTTCGGCCAGTCGGCGAAAAGCTTGTCGAGTTTCGGCGTGATTTCGGCCAGGGTTGTGTCCCCGACCACCACGAGAGTGGCATGATTGGGACGAAACCAGGTCTGGTGAAACCTCACTAAATCCTCGCGGGTGAGCTTGGCCACCGACTCCTCCGTCCCGG
>JANXQZ010001076.1 GCA_025353235.1 Bryobacterales bacterium | reverse complement strand
CTGGCGCAAGGCGGCGAACTCGATGTCGCCGTGGTCAGCCCTCCCGTGAATAACCCGGACATCGTATGCAGCGATCTTTTCCGCGAGCCTATTTTGGTGGCGGTCGGATGCAATCACAGGCTTGCGAAGGAGGCTAGCATCTGCCTGCCTCACTTGGCGCAGGAAAAGCTGCTGCTGCTCAAAGAGGGGCACTGTTTTCGCAATAACGCGTTGCGGCTTTGCCAAGGCGCGCGCGTCAACTTCGTGTCGGTCTTCGAGTCCAACCAGCTTTCGAGCATCCTCTCTTTGGTCTCCGCCGGCTTCGGTATTTCTCTCGTCCCCCAAATGGCCGCCAAGCCGCACGAGGGATGCGTATTCTTGCCTCTGGAGCGAGAATCGCATCGCCGGATCGGCTACATGAGGGCGCGTCGGCATGCGCTTGGGAGCGCTCAAAAAGCGTTTATCGGATGGCTGCGCGCAATCGCTCGCAATCAGAACGGGACTCTGCATGCTTAATGTGCTTCGATCCATTTGGATTTGGTTCGCCAGCACTGCCCTGATCATTGGCTGGGTGCCGGTTCTGGGCGTGGTTCGCCTGCTGGACCGCGACCCCAGGCACTTGCTGACAGGTCGCTGGTTTCGCCGACTCGGACGGGCGCTGGCCAAGGTGAACCCTTGGAGGCTACACATTTCAGGCACGCAGAATATCGATCCCAAGGGAGTGTACGTCATCGTCAGCAACCATCAATCGCTCGCGGACATTCCGGTTATCTCGCATGTGCGAGTGGACGCCAAGTGGATCGCCAAGGCGGAACTGTTCCGCATGCCCATAGTGGGATGGCTGCTGCGCATGTCTGGCGATATAGCGGTGGATCGGTCAGATCGACGCAAGGGCGCTCAAGCATTGCTTAAAGGAGCCCGCTGTCTCCGGCAGCACTGCTCGCTCATGTTCTTCCCGGAAGGAACCCGGTCAACCGATGGCGAGGTGTTGCCGTTCAACGATGGCCCGTTTCAATTGGCGATCCGCGAGCAAGTGCCGGTTCTGCCGCTGGTGGTGGAAGGCTCCGGAGCAGCACTGCCCCGCAACTCCTGGATCTTCGGAGCGACTCAGGATATTGAGCTGCGGATTCTAGACCCCGTTCCGGTAATCGGATGGAATGTGAAGCAGAGCGGCGAGTTGAGGGAACTCGTTCGCGAGAAAATTATCGCGGAGCTGCACCGGTTGCGTGGATGAGATTGATTCGCGCTGGCGCAATGCCAGGCTGCACCTTGGTAATCTTGCACACGAGTTGTGTAGCATCGGGCGGAGTAATCACGCGCGTCAGATTGCGGTTTGCATCCAGACCAGTCAGCACGATTAGCTGCGTCGACGGCAGGTACACTTCCACGATTCGAATCATCTCTTGGCCGGTGTGGAACAGAACCGTAAGCTCCTGATCCTCTTTGCAAGCACGCTGCATGGCTTGAATCTGATTGAGGATGCTGACGGCCACGCTCTCTGCGGCTTGCGGCTTCGGCGGGCGAGCCGGATCCAGCAGGTCGGTAACCTGTTCGCTCAGCGCCTGCTTAGCAAATTGCTTGGTGAACTCTCCGAGAGCCATTGCTGCGATGCTAGCACTTTCGTCATCCTGCTTGAGAGCAGAGCGCGCTCGTCGTTAGAGAAACGCGACAGCGGAAGAGCAGGCAGATCCGAGCAGATCCCAAGGCAGTTGAGCGCGGCTTTCATTCCACGCAGATAGCTGCTGGCTTGGTCTCCTACGGTGTAGAGCGCCGCGCTGTTTTCATTCACAAGATTCTGCAAGCGTCGTGCTTCTTCCAACTGTCCGTTGCGCGTACATTCAAAGAGCCGGACGAAAAGCTCCGGATTCAGATTGGCGCCGCCGCACACGCCCCCCGTAGCGCCTAGCAGCAAGCCTTCCAGCAGAATTTCTTCAGGTCCCACGTAGACCTGAAAGTCCGCCCGCTGGCGTGTGACGTTCAAGACCGCTTCGAGATAGGCGAGATCGCTCGCGCTGTCCTTCAGCCCGATGACACGGGGTATCTGGATGGCCGCGCGAACCACGTCGATGCCGTACGCCACCTTCGTCAATTGCGGAATATTGTAGAGGTAAATCGGCAGGGGCGATTCGGCAGCGAGTCGCTCCACATAGTGCAGAAGTTCCGCTTGAGAATACAGCAGGTAGAACGGCGGAGCGACTGCCACAGCAGAAGCGCCTGCCTCGGCGGCTACCGTCGCAAGCCTGAGGGATTCCGTGTAAGACGTATCCGTGATGCCTGCCAAAACGGGCACGCGCTTGGCTGCGATCTGGCAGGCGGCGCGAACCACGTCGCAACGCAGCCGATAGCTGAGGCTGGGGCCCTCTCCCGTAGTGCCAAGAACGAAAATGCCGCTCACTCCACCCGCCAGCACGTGTGCGATCAGGCGCTCCATTCCGTCATGGTCAAGTTCGTCTTGGCTGAGAAGAGGAGTTGCCAGGGGAGGAATAATGCGAGCGGTCATCCAATTCATCGTAGCCGAAAGAAGATACGGAACTGGACTAACTTCTAACTCTTTGAGATGCGTACGCCTCCATTTGTCGTGACTGCGCGAATCGTAGCTCCGCCGTTCCCCAAATTGAATGACATCTCTTTCGTAATCTTACCCTGCACCGTCACCGGAAAATCAACGTGAATGCCGCCGTTCACGGTCGCGGTCTCCACATGCGCCGAGTAGTTCGCCGGAACGATCATCTTCACGCCGCCGTTGGTAGTGTTGACGTCCATACCCTTGCCGTCCCAGCTATCGCCCATGAGTTCGATATGCAGTCCTCCATTGGTCGTGTGGCCGGAAACCTCGCCGCCCAATCGCGCCAGATGCGTACCGCCATTCAGCGCCTTGAACTGGATCCGCCCTTTGACATCTTGAATGTGAATGCCCCCGTTGTGCGCACTGGCGTCTATGTCCGTCTGATGCGGAACAAAGACCTCATAGCTCACTGACCAATAGTGGTCCTTGTCACCGGTGGGACCTTCTCCCTTCAGCTGCGCTGACCCATTTGCAAAACGAATTTGCGACACCATGGACTTCGCTTCCGAATCGCTAGGCGCGGCAGTCTCGATTCGCGCCCGCACGAGCACGTCGCTCCGGCTCCAGCCCTTCACCGTAACGCCGCCGTTCGTGCCGGGATCGATCTGAATCCCGCCTTTCGAAGCGCCCATGGTTTGCTCTTTCATCTCGCAATGGCGCACTAGCCGATCGTGGTTCCAATGGTTGCCGTCCTGGCAAGTCAGCGTCTTGTCCTGGTTGTCTTTCATCTGGCTCCAGCCGGGTACAGCCATCATCGCCAGCGCCGGCAAAGCGGCAAAAAGGGTTCGTCTCATAAGTGTTCGGTCCTCCTACGGCGAGGTTTAGACGCGCGGCCTGCGCTTTCGTGCCTAAACCAGGAACGCATAATTTCCCACGGTAAAATTAAGATTCCATGGAAATTGAGAAGATCTACGAGCCGCAACGATTTGAGCCGCATTGGGCAAAGTGGTGGGTGGAAACAGGGCTATATCGAGCCGACCCGAACGCGCCCGGCCCGCATTTCTCCATCGCGATTCCGCCTCCCAACGTGACAGGATCGCTCCACATGGGGCACATGCTTGACCACACTATCATGGACGCCGCTGTTCGCTGGCATCGCATGCTGGGCGACAATACGCTATGGCTCCCCGGAGTGGATCACGCGGGCATCGCGACTCAAATCATGGTGGAACGCATGCTCGCCGAACAGGGCATTTCGCGCAAAGACATCGGCCGCGAAAAATTTGAAAAACGCGTTTGGGAGTGGAAAGAGAAGTACGGCAATCGCATCACCGATCAGATGAAGCAGATCGGCGAGAGCGTCGATTGGAGCCGGGAGCGCTTCACAATGGCGCCGGATCTTTCCCGCGCCGTGATCGAAGCTTTCGTACGGCTGCATGAGCGCGGACTGATCTACCGCGGCGCTTACATGGTCAACTGGTGCCCGCGCTGTCAGACGGCTCTCTCCGATTTGGAAACGGTTCATCAAGAGAGCCAGGGACATCTCTGGCACATCAAGTATCCGATCACCGGAACTGCCCGCTTTCTTACCGTTGCCACCACGCGGCCCGAAACCATGCTGGGCGATACCGCTGTCGCGATCAACGCCAAGGACGCGCGCTACTTCGATCTGCACGGCAAGACAGTAACGCTGCCGCTGATGAATCGCGAGATTCCGATCATCCTCGACGATCTCGCCGATCCGGCCTTCGGATCCGGAGCAGTTAAGGTAACGCCCGCGCATGATCCCAACGATTTCGAAGTGGGCAAGCGCCACAATCTTGCGCGCATCGAAGTGATCGACGGCCAAGCTCGCATGAAAGCCGAAGCAGGCGCGTATTCCGGACTGGATCGCTTCGAGGCTCGCAAACGCATCGTTGAGGATCTCGAAAAGCTTGGCTTGCTCGAAAAGGTAGAACCGCACACCCTTTCCATCGGGCGATGCGACCGCTGCAAGACCATCATTGAGCCGCTGGTCTCCACGCAGTGGTTCGTCAAGACGAAGCCACTCGCCGAGAAGGCTCTGCGCGCCTCTGAAGACGGAAGCATCCGGTTCATTCCCGAAAATTGGAACGCCACTTATCTCAACTGGATGACCAACATTCACGACTGGTGCATCTCGCGCCAGCTCTGGTGGGGGCACCGCATTCCTGCGTGGCACTGCGGGAATTGTCTGGGCATCACCGTGGCGCGATCCGCCCCGAAGGCCTGTGAACATTGCGGATCCGACAAGTTGGAGCAGGATTCGGACGTGCTTGATACCTGGTTCAGCTCGAGTCTCTGGCCGTTCTCGACGCTGGGGTGGCCGGATCAAACCCCCGATTTGCAGGCGTATTATCCAAACTCGGTCCTCATCACCGGGTTC
>JANXQZ010001061.1 GCA_025353235.1 Bryobacterales bacterium | reverse complement strand
TCGCCTGGCTCGCCTCCGGAGTCGACTGGCGAAAGTAGAAGACTTGGAGGCTTACGTGATTACGATCGCCCGGAACGAGGCCGCACGGCTGAGCCAAGGCCATCTCAAACTGCTCTGGGCTACTACTGAGAATCTAGGCGATTGGACCGTGGTGCGCAAGCGACTGAACGAGGAAATGCAGCGAAAACTTGGGACGCCGTGCGCTGCATCGGGCTTCGGGAAATCTGTTGAAAGTGAACCGCTCGACTCGGATTACTTTACTGAACTAGGCGAAAAGATCCGCGATGCCAGCTCCATTGCATGGTCGCCCGAATCGCCCGCCCGCATCGAAATCGGCTCCGGCAAGCATACCTGGAATATCGGCTCGGGACCGGCTTCCACGGCCGATTCAATCCCCATGGCCCGCCATTCCGCGCTGAATAACGAAGGCCACGAGCCAGCATCGAACCAACTGCTATCGTCGCGCGCACAGGGTCGGCCCGGTTGGGGCGTCTTGCGTGCCGATGTCGACAGCTTTGCCATCCGGATCCGCCGCGTGCAGACCATCGAAGAGCACGTGCAGATTTCCGTGCTTTACAAGCAATTCTTCGCGGGCGAACTGGAAGTGCTCTGTTCTATGGGCGAGTTCTGGCGCAAAGTCACGTTGCTCTATTCGGGCGGAGACGACTTCGCGGTGTGCGGATCTTGGGACGCGCTGATCGGTTTTGCGCGAGAATTGCAACGCCTTTTCCAGCGCTTTAGCGAAGAAAATTTAAAGGAGTTTCCAGGTCCGGAAGGCAAAACGATCACCATGGCGATCGCTCTCGCGCCGGATCCGGAATCCAGCTTGGCCTCCATCTACGCGCGGGCGGGCCAGAAGCTGGAGCTCGCAAAGTCCGCCGATAAAGATTGCATCTCGTTGCTGGGGCGCACTTTAGAGTGGAAGCAATTGGCAGATGCCGCCGAAACCAAGGACGACCTTACGCGGATGGTCAACGATTTCGGCGCAGCTCCGCAGTATATTAGGGAATTGTGCGCAATTTATCGAGAAACGAAGCGCATTGCATTTCCTGGAGAGAAGGTAGGGCGCCGCACCGATCGCCCCTGGCGGTTCCATCGCCGGTTGAATCGGATTTTGGGAACCTCCCGGTCAAGGGAATTTCAAAAGGCGCGAGCTAGCTTAGTTGCGGATCTGGTGGGCCGAAATCCAGCAAACATTAAGTTGCGTCCCTCCGGGCGCGTAGCGCTAGAATGGGCCAGACTGTCCACGGAAGGATCGAAAGAGAGTTAAGAGGCATTGATGGCAGAACCGCAGCAGCAGGAAAAGAAGCCCACTGAAGGTCGTGGACCGCGCGAAGGTCGCGGCGCTCCGCGTGAAAATGATCGCGAGCGTCAAGCTGGCGGCGGGGGTGATCGCGGACGCGACCGTGGCGACGACCGGCGCGGAGGCGATCGCGGCGGGCGTCCATTCGACGGTCCGCCCGAGATGGACTTGGAAAAGCTCATCTCCGATCCGCTGTATCTCGACAATCAGGCTCATGGAGTGGTGAGTCGGATGCGAGACATGGATTCCGGCACCAAGAGCCAGTTGCGGCGGTTATATAACGCAGTCCGCCGAGCGGTCCGCGCCCCGGAAAGCGAGCGCCAGCACCAGTTTGTTATGCTGCGCGCGCGTTTGGCTTACACCATTGCGCGGCACTCGTTGCGCAGCTTGGACGGCGTCGAGAAATTGCTCCTGCAGGTAACTCGCAAGAACGACCTGCGCGGCTACGAACGCTTTCGGGATCTATTCGAAGCGATTGTGGCCTACAACGAATAATCTAGGAACTTGAAATCTATTCATGAGTTCGCACACAGCGCAAACTGAACTGAAGCTGATCGGGAAGTTGATTTTGGAGGGAGACCTGGAATGCCAAACCGGTCTTCATATCGGGGCTGGTAAAGGCTCGCTGGAGATTGGAGGCGCGGATAACCCTGTGGTGAAAGACGCCTTCGGGCTGCCTTACGTCCCAGGCAGTTCGCTGCGCGGCAAGCTGCGCTCGTTGCTGGAGCAGTCCACCGGGTTGGCCGTTCCAAGCGAACTGGTATACCTGTCCCGACGCAAGGGCCAGGAGGTTCGCATTCATCAGAGCGAGCGTCCCGGCGACGAGATTTGTCTCCTGTTCGGACGCAATCCCGGTCGCATGGATCGCGTTGCGGGGGAAGCCCTTGAGAGCAGCGTGGCCAGTCCTGCCCGGCTAACCGTCTATGACTCGCCCCTCATTCAGGAAAGCATCACGCCGCAAATGCGGGAAAATCTGGATGACGAGCTCACCGAAGTCAAAAGCGAGAACGCCATCGACCGCATTACTTCGCAGGCCAATCCCCGGACGCTCGAGCGCGTTCCGGCCGGCGCCCGCTTCCGCTTCCGCATGGTGCTCGACATCCTCTGCGCCGAAGATCGGGACTTGCTGCCACGCCTGGTAGAAGGGCTGCGTTTGATGGAAGACGATACTCTTGGCGGAGGCGGATCGCGGGGCAGCGGCCGAGTGAAGATCGGCAGCCTGAAGCTAACTTGGCGAAATCGCGAGTTTTACTCTGCGGGTTCAGCGGAGCAGGAGTTGCTCACAGGTGCAGACCTTGGCGGTCTGCAAACCTTGGTGACAGGTTCGGAATTCCAGGCCAAATTGTCATGAAGCACAGCGTAAGTGACTGCATCATCTTGATTTCTGCTCCGCATTGTGGGGCAGCCAATCTTGGCTGCAGCCGCCTTTCCAGGCGGCTAAAACTATTCAAATAGATGCCATCCAGTTTCATCGTACGCTTCCGGCCCACCGGACCGTGGCGTTTTGGACCCGACTCCGGCGCTCGCGAACAAGTCGACCGTCTATTCCACAGCGATGCGGTTTACTCGGCAGTCACCCTCGCCATGGGTCGGCTCGGCATGCTGGAGGACTGGATTCGCGACACGGCCCAGAATGAAAACGGGCGCGCTCCCGTCCGCTTTAGCTCCCTGTTTCCCTTTAACCGCGAAACATTGTTTGCAATACCGCCCAGAAATATCTGGCCACCCCCCGATTCCACAAGGATTCGATATAAAGGGGCGCGCTTTGTACCTTTAAGCGTGATAGAAACGCTGCTCGGGGAAAAGCCTCTCGATGAGGACCGCTGGCAGGTGGATGGCGAGAGCGCCTGCTTGGTCCCGTCGAATTGGCAAGAAGGCCCTTTTCGCACCGGTCTCCGGTCGAACGCCGGTGTCGATAGGCTCGACGCGGGCCGAATCGACGTCCATGCCACGGCATGCCTGGAGTTTACGAGGGATTCCGGCTTGTGGTTAATCGTTGTTTTCGCGGACGAGGAAGCCCAAGCCCGCTGGGAACGGCCGATTCGCGGAGCTTTTCGGTTGCTTGCCGACTCGGGAATCGGCGGCGAGCGCTCGCGCGGATGGGGACGTTCCACCCAGCCGAAGTGGGAACGAGCGTCTAAGCTTTTTCCGTGGACTGAAACCGAGGCGCCGGAATTGGCATATTGGCTGTTATCGTTGTATGCGCCAGGCGAGTCGGAATCCGTCGATTGGAGTCGAGGCAGCTACTCCACTGTCGAGCGCACCGGAAGAATTGAGAATCCTGCTCGCTGGGGCGAATTGAAGAGCGCCACCTTAATGGTCGTGGAGGGTTCGGTTTTGCTCGCTCCTCAGGAACCGCACGGAGTAATTCACGACGTCGCACCGGAAGGTTTTCCTCATCCTGTCTACCGTTCTGGCTTTGCCGTCACCGTTCCGATCCCTTGGAGGGTGCCCGCGTGAAGTACCGGGTTACGTGTCTTACCCCGACTCTCGTGGGCGACGGCGAAAAGCTATCTCCCATCGATTACATGGTTTGGAAGGATCAGGTGAATGTACTCGATCAGATGCGCATTTTCCGTCTCCTCTCGCGCGGGCCTCGACTGGAGGGCTACCTCGGTCAGCTAAAAAGGGCCGAGAAGCTGGATTTCGCGTCCTGGGGCGGCTTCGCTCAAAATTATGCAGGGCGGAGGATTCCCTTTGAACATCCAAGTGTTTCCACCGTTTGGGAACAGACAAAAGCTGAAAACCTATTCATCCCAACGTTCTCAAAAGGGCCGAATGGCCCGTATCTTCCTGGCAGCGCTTTAAAGGGTGCTCTTAGAACGGCAATTGTTTGCGCGCGGGCAAAGCCCGAAGTGTTGAAAGAAGCATTTACCCGAGTAAGCTCTGAAGGGCGGTTAGGCCGATTTATTACCCACGCTGTGGAGGATGCCGCCGTTGGTGGAGGAGGGGCGAACGCTATGCGGCTAGTTTCGCTGGCCGATTCCGGTTCAATTCCGCAGGAAGCCTTTAAAATCTATCTCTTGCGCGTCTCAACGCTCGAAGCCCGGGGGGCTGATCGCTTCGAAGTCGGGTGGAAGCAAGCTCCGCGTGGAGCATCCAAGCGGGCCGAGGACGGTACTCCCATGTTCGCTGAAATGGCGGTGCCTGGGACCGCCTTCGAGGGCGAGTGGCACGAGAATACGTTTCTGTCGCAGCCCGAGATTTCTAAAGCCTTGCGTGCCCGCGACAGGCTTTCCGTCCCTGGAATGTTCAAAGCGGCTAACGATTACGCCGAACGAGTTCTGCAGGTACACAAGCGCTACGCCGAGTGGTCTGGCCTGCAGCACTTGGGCGGCAGCCTGAATGCTTTAGAAGTCCAGTTGGCCGCCGCGCGCGCCACTACGAACGAGTGCCTGCTGGCACTGGGGTGGGGGGCCGGATTTGTCTCGAAGACGGCATTTTTGGACACTAAGGAAAATTCTTATCGC
>JANXQZ010000832.1 GCA_025353235.1 Bryobacterales bacterium | reverse complement strand
CTGGGCGTGGTTAGCCGAAACACGGTTCGAAGGATGGACGGATGGGACTAAAGACAGCATGGCGAGGACCCAATGAATGCTCGACGGAGAATAACCTCCCTAGTTTGGATGCGCCAGCATCGAGCAACGTTGCATCTCACGTTGTTGTTGCACATCACCGGCGGAAGATGCTACGGCCAAGCTCTTCAGCCGGTGCCTACTAGTGTTCAATCCTGTTTAGATTCATGTATTTTTGATGTCCTAGCGGTGGGTCCGCCGAAGGATGTCTTTTCGGAACTGGCGGCATCGTGCTTGCGATTCCGATGCAGTTTGTAAGCTTTGTAAAAAAGCGCGGCACTCATCCACAAGAACAAAACGATCGCTGGGTAGACCAACACAGCCGGGAAAAACAGAAACAGAATCGCCAATGCAAAGAGCAGCGCACCGACCGTCACCAGTATCCGCGCTTCGACCGGCTCAAATGCCCGCCGGTTGGTAATCGCGGCTCCTACGGCATTACCGATGCGAAGCGCTCCGGCTGCCGCGCGCCCAACGCTCCCACCGCCGCTGGACAGAACGGGTCGCGAATGAAGCGGCTCGCCTAGCGCACGTACCCTGTTTCTTATATCCAGGACGATTTCCGTCGCGTTGTTCAAATCCTGAAGATACATTTCCTCCATCTCTAGCGCGAAAGGTTCGTCCTCGACCACCAGGTCCATCTCACAGTTGCCGAACCAACTGGCGATATTCAGGTTCGACGATCCTACGCGCGCCCAACGCCCATCCGCGACGGCAGTCTTGGCGTGCAGCATTGTGCCGCTCCATTCAAAGATGCGCACACCGGCTTCCATGAGGGGCTGGTAACCCGCTCTCGACAAGAATCTGAGTAGAGGGATGTCCGTCGCATTCGGTACCAGCAACCGCACGTCAACCCCATCCTTCGCGGCCGCTTTCAAGGATTGGACATAGGAGGTTGTCCCAGCGTAGTAAGCGCCCGTTAACCACAACCTCTTTCGGGCAATGGCAGCGACGAGTTCATCCAACCGGCTCATGCCAGCCGTCATGGGTAAAGTCGCGACCACGCGCACGCTCGTGTCACCGGCGCGGACACTCAAGTCTCCGTCGATTGCTTCCCGTTCGGGAATCGGCTCACCGATGCTTGCCCAGAGTTGCGTGAATGCTCGCTCGATATCTGCGACGGCACTTCCTCGAACTTCCACGCCGGTGTCTCGTCATGGATCGATTTTCTTGGCCGGATCGCCGACCCAATTGATTCCCACACACAGGCCCGTGATGAACGCGATCTCTCCGTCAACCCCGAGCGTCTTGCGATGGTCCCGCGACATCCACCCAAACGGACTATCAATGCGCGGTGGATTGTAACAACGCACCTCGATGCCAGCGGCGCGCAAATGGTTCCAGAAGTGTCGCGACGTTTTGCGGAAGCCACCCATCCAGTCATAGAGAACTCGCACGCGCACGCCTTGCCCAGCTTTCGCGATCAAAGCGTCACCGAACTCGCGCCCCGCATCGTCTTCATGAATGATGTAGCTCTCGAAATGAATATGGTGTTTTGCGGCGCGAATCGCGTTCAGCCATGCCGGATAATTTTCTCGTGCGTCTTTGAGGAGTCGAACACGATTGCCTTCGATTAGGGGAGCCCCTGCTGCCCGCGAGAACGCTTGTTCGGCAAGAGTGCGCACGGTGTGAAGGCTGTCACGCTCGACTTTTTCGAGTTGCACGCCGGTACTCATCGCCCTGCCCTCCGTCCAATAATCACATGCTAAGGGGGCCGAGGCGAAAACCGAGTGGTTAAAGGTTTCAGTACCCACGAGAAGTAATCATATTTTGAGTACGCTGGTTTCTCCGGCATCCGCCCTCCGATGCATGTCACGGAGTTGGTGGCCGAACGCGCTATCGACGTGGATGCATTTGGCGCTGGGTGCAAACGTATGCACCCGAGCTGGATAAACGCTGCCGACTGCATCAGAAGCCGACGAACAAGAGCTACCGGATCGACGAGGCTCTATGTAGAACGTAAAGGGGTGAGGACAAATATCTGTATTGAGCGATCGATTCCACAGAACAAACGATCGACTTTCCGCTCATAAAGCGATACGGCCGCGCGTCAAACGCTTCCTGCGCAGGGCTGTTGACGCATCGGGCAATCCGATGCCGAGGATGATAAACGTGGACAAGAACTCAGCCTTATCTGGCTGCGGTGGGAAGTGCTGAAAGTCGACGCAACTATGACCCCCGCCGCGGCGCATTACGTCAGTGCAAGTTTCTCAACAACTCAATTGAAGCATTCTTGTAAAACCCCCGGCGACCAAGCGCCAGTCGACCTGCAAATTCTAGCGTCAGTGGCTTCGCATCGTTCCACCTCCTCCGGCGACGCGCCGGAGGAAGCCAGCTGCTAACGGCAACTCGCCTTAATTCATCGCCGGTCGTCACCTGGAGCGGAACGAGCCAAGCATGTAGGCAACGACGAGACTCAACGATATTGTGCCAGTTTCATATCATATCCGCCGTCGGGACTCCAGTGGCATTTATATGCCGTAGTAGCCACCGCCGCTAATAACCAACAACGATGAGTAGCGAGCATTGTCATTATTTCTTTGTTTTGAACCTTGAGCCGCGGCCAGCTTGGCGGAAGTTATTGTTTCCTGCGTGCTACCAGGAGCACAATGCCGCCAACGAGCGCCAGTGCGCCTGCGATGGGAGGCAGCGGTACGTTGTGTATCTTTTCGCGACTAGCGTGAATCGGTCCGATGTCGACGACTTTTTCCCTGGTCGTGTACGTAAAACCTCCCCACGCAAGACCAAACAGGCCAAGCACAATCAGGATCAGTCCAAGCGTTTTGTTCACGGCGGCCTCCTTCGGCGGCGGTAGTGCGGTCTGATTGCCGAGCTTTCTCAGGTTTCAGTTGATACAGCAGGCGAAAGCCGGCGTCTACTTCAGCCACGTCTGAGACCTCAGCCTGCCACAAACCAACTGGCCGCCTGCACCGCAAGCGAAACCGAGGCTCGATGAAAACAGTACCCACGCGAACTTCGTTGCCGCACAGCCACACCACTTTGACTAGTGGCGTTCTCGGGCTGAGTACCGGTTCAGCAGAGCGATCAGTTTCGCAGCCACCTTGGGCACACGCACTCCCTTGGTCACGATATCCCGGTTCTCCAATTTTTTGCCGTATAGCGTCGCGTTATCGTCGAGGTCCTGCCGCAGAGTTGCGCCTTCCAGAGCAAGGCCTGCAAACAGCCCCTGCGATCGCGACCACGAGAAAATTATCCGGCATGGCTGAACGCGATTCGCGCCGCAAAACACCATATTCAT
>JANXQZ010000085.1 GCA_025353235.1 Bryobacterales bacterium | reverse complement strand
CCTTCAATCGGCTTCTCCGAAGCAGCATAAATCTCCAGCAAATAGACCGCATCTGCTTGATGGAAGCTCTTCGCAAAGTCATCCATCAGCGCTAGCGTGCGCGTAAACCGATGCGGCTGGAAAATCACATGGATGCGCTTGTAATCGCACAGGCGCGCGGCCGCCAGAGTAGCGCGAATCTCGGTCGGATGGTGGCCGTAATCATCGACCACTGTCACGCCGCAAGCCATGCCGCGAACCTGAAAGCGGCGGTCCACGCCCGAATACCCGGCCAGCGCATCCCGAATTTTTAGGACCGGAACTTCGAGCTCAAGAGCTACCGCAATCGCGGCCGTGGCATTCAGAACGTTGTGAACGCCCGGAACCCGAAGATGGAACTCGCCCAGATCCGCTCCGTGCAAACGCAGATGAAAGCGGCTGTCGAAATGCCCGCACTGCGGGTCCGTCACCACCAGATCGGCTTGCGGGCTGAGCCCGTAACTAATGGTGCGTCGATTGATCAGAGGGAAAATCTCCTGGACATTCTCGTCATCCAGGCACACGATCACCGCGCCATAAAACGGCACCTTATTCACGAAATCGACAAACGCCTTCCGGATGTCTTCGATGGTTGGATAGTGGTCCAGGTGTTCGCGGTCAATGTTGGTGATCACCGCGAGAATCGGGCTCAGCTTGAGAAACGAACCATCGCTTTCATCCGATTCCACAACCAGAAAATCGCTGCGTCCCACGCGCGCGTTCGATCCGCCCATGGAGGCGACCTTGCCCCCCACCACTACCGTTGGATCCAGCCCGGCTTCGCTAAGGATGATAGCGGCCATAGATGTGGTTGTGGTCTTTCCATGACTGCCGGCGATGGCCACTCCATACTTCAAGCGCATCAACTCGGCCAGCAGTTCGCCGCGCGGGATCACCGGAACATTCAGACGGCGCGCTTCAACCACCTCTGGGTTGCGCGCATCCACTGCAGAGCTAACCACGATCGCCTTCGCCCCAGCAATGTTTTCGGCCGCGTGCCCTTCCCGAATTCGTGCGCCTAGATTTGTCAGGTGGTCAGTAGTGGGGCTCAGCTTCAAGTCTGACCCGCTAATCTCATACCCTAAATTCAGCAGCACCTCCGCAATTCCAGACATGCCAATGCCTCCGATTCCGGTGAAATGGAGGTGCTGAGGCTTGAAAAACATTTTTCTACTAATTGTTCCGGCTTTCCTGCTCTAAGTCAATTGAAATCTTGCGCCGTCTCCGACTTTGGACCAAAAATCGCCAGTGCGAGCGCTCCTAGCCAGCCAATGAAAGTCAGCAGAGCACCCACATAGACCGACATGGGGCGATAACGCATCACAATTTCGTGGGTCCCTTGCGGAGTCAGCACGCCGCGCATAGCCATATTCACTTCATGGATCTCCGCAGGCTTGCCGTCCAGCGTCGCTTTCCAGCCGGGAAAGAAAGTGTCCGACAAAACCACCATTCCCTGACACGCCATCTGAGCCTTGATCGAGAGTTTTTCTCCGGCGTACTTCGTCACGGCTACCGTGTCTGGACCGCCGCAGGTTTCGAGCGCGACTAGTTTGTCCAGGGTAAACGCCTTCGCGTGGAGGTCGTCCAAATGGTCGTTGATGAAAGCGCGGCCCTCGGCTTGATCCTTAATGTGAACCAAGTTGTGGACTGACCAGGCGCGGGGGAATGCCGATGGATTCTCGAAGACTTTCAACCCGCTCGCGCCAGTGAATACGTCGCGCGAATCGCCCAGCGGCGGCTTCTCCGACACGGTGTAGCGCACGCCAAAAAGCAGCCGCGTTTGCCAGGTGTGAGACTCGGTGTTTAGCACGTTGATCGTGACGCTGGCCAGCAGCGCTTTGATGATGTCGAGGTTGTAGTAGCTGCCCCAGTTGGCCGCGAGTTGCTCGGTTTCCACTTCAACGCGGAACGGCCCAGGCTGGTGATGCAGATACTCGGCGATATCCTTATTGCTTACGATCTTAGTCATGAACGACATCATTTCTTTATTGGAACGATGAGGGAACTGAAAGCCCGAGTTGTTGCCCAGTTCCAGCAGCATTAAGAGAATCAATAAAGCTAAAGACTGCTTGCCGCCCACGCTGCCGCTTCGCCAAGCGTACAGCAAAGCCGCCAGCAGCACGCCAACAAGCGCCGTGATGCCAACCCGGTCGTCCGTTTCCCAGCTCATCTTATGAACGAACATAGTGCCGAGCGCCATCGTGTAAATAAGGAGGCCGAACACCAGCGCTCCCAGCACGTAGCGCTTGGACCAAAGCGAAGTGGAGGGCAGTCCGAAGTGATCGATTCCGAACGCGGCTAGCACTGCTGCTCCGAGGCCCCAAATGATCACAGCCATGGATGGAACCCGGGCCTTCTCCACCATGGGAACCAGAGAATAGAGCAAGCCATGAAATACGCTATTGTGTCCGAGCGAGTACACGATGCCACCGAGCGCGATGGCGGCAAATACCTTGACGGCATGATGCTTCCAAGCGGCAGCCACTGCGAAAAGTGCTAGAGAAAAGGCGACGAATCCGAGGTACGGATCGGCGTGCCGGGCCATTCCAGGGATGACGATTGCATACAGCGACATCGGATACATCGCATATTCCTGGTGCACGTAATACGGAACCGGCTCATTCCAACTCAACTCGTGATCGGCACCCGCCCAGCGTTTGGCGAGTTTGCCGTACTCCTGTGCCGGAATGATTTGCAACGCGCCCACTAAGAAGAGAAACACCAGACTGACTGCGGCGAGCTTGGCGATGTTCCAATCGATTCTGCCTCGGCGCAGGATGTAAAAGATCCAGACTCCGCTCATAGTGAGCGTCGTGTAGATGGGGACTTGATGATGTCCGGCTAGCCACGCCATGCCAAGACAGGTTCCGCACAACGCGGCGCTTACTAAGGGCCGATAGCCTCGCACCGCGCGCAGCAGGAACATCAGCACCAGAGGCGCCCACACGGCACCATTCAACATTTGCGGCCAGTCGGTGGTTCCCACATAGCTGGCCAAGCTGAAGATGAGCGCGGCGATTAGCGATGCAGCTCGTGAACGGCGCAGGTCGCGGCAGAGCAGGAAACAGAACAGCGCCGCCATATAGTGGATCACGATGAAGTACCACTGCAGAGCGAGAAACGGGATGTGTCCGCGGGTGCGCGGAATCAGGAACAGAATCCAGTTGAGAGGGTAGGCGGTTCCCGGCTGCGCCTGGCCGAGCATCGGCTGGCCGTTCCAGGTATGCGGGTCCCAGAGCGGCAGTTCGCTGTGCTGCAGTTGGCGAGCCTCTTCTTCGAACCAGGGGAGCACTTGCTGCGCGAGGTCGGGTCCCCACATCCAGTCGTACTGCTTTGTGAGGGTCAGCTTCCAGTAGAAGCCTACGATGATGAAGAGCAGCAGGACTGGGAAGAAGAAGCGCGAGTCCCAGATGCGGCGCTCGGCCGGCTGCGGTTCAGATGTTTCCATAGCTCAATTGTTCCAGCAACGCGACGGCGCGTTCGGCTGCGTGCGGATGCGCGAATGCGCGAGCCTGCCGTCCCATTTTTTCCAGGCGGCCCGGCTCGGAGGTAAGCTTCAGAATTTCTTCGTGCAAGCGGCGTCCGTTCATATCTTTATCGAGGATCAATGTGGCGGCTCCGGCTCGCTCGAACGCTTCGGCATTTCGGAGCTGGTGGTTGTCGGCGGCAAAGGGGAAAGGGACAAGAATCGCGGGCTTTCCCGCCGCGCCGAGTTCGGCCACAGCTCCAGCGCCGGATCGGCAGACGATAAGATCGGCTTGCGAGAAGGCAGCAGGCATGTCGTGGATGAAGGACATCACTTCGCCATCCAGGCGGCTGGAGGCAAAGTCTTTCGAGATGCGTTCGCAAGCTTCGATGCCGGTCTGATGGAGCAGCCGAACCTTCGGTTGGTCATGCCGGAAATAACTCCACGCGTCCCGGGTTGACTCGTTTAATGTGCGCGATCCGCGGCTGCCGCCTGTGATCAGGATAGAAAGAATGTCTGTGCGCGGCTTGGGAGCTACGTCGAAAAACTCGCGTCGCACGGGCAGGCCGGTGATTTCGGATTTGCCCGTTGGAAAATACTGTGCGGCTTCCGGAAAACTCAGCAGAGCGCGGGCGACGAAGCGTCCCATCTGGCGATTGGTTAGACCTGGCATGGCGTTTGGCTCCATGACGACGAGTGGGATTTTGCGCCACCAGGCAGCTAGGACGACAGGCCCCGCGACGTAGCCTCCCATGCTGAAGACGGCGGAAGGCCGGTGGAGATCGAAGAGCTCCAGTACTCGCTTCAGTCCCACCGGAAGCTGGGTCAGCGTGCGCACTGTTTGTCTGAGTCCTACGCGTTTCAGGCCGCCGATTTCGATGAACTCGAGAGGAAAGCCATGCTCGGGAACTAGTTTCGCTTCGAAGCCGGTTTGGGTCCCGACGAATATGGGATAGAGTCCTTTAAGTTGCAGTTCGCGAGCAACAGCGATGGCCGGGATCACGTGTCCGCCTGTGCCGCCGCCAGCCATAAATATGGTTTTGTGGGGCAGGTTGTCAACCTGCGGACGATTGTTAATCGGCCCAAAGCTGGACATCAAGAAGAGGTGCTCCGGGCCGATTGCCAATCGACCGCAGGTTAACAACCTGCCCTACAGCGTGCGTCATGAACTTTGCTCGCTCACACTTAAAAGCATCCCCAAACAGAGCAATGTGCTCAGCAACGAACTGCCTCCCGTGCTGATCATCGGAAGCGGC
>JANXQZ010000984.1 GCA_025353235.1 Bryobacterales bacterium | reverse complement strand
GTCGATTACCAGCCGCGTGGGATCGAGCGACTTGGTCAGCATGTACATGGCCTTCAGATGCGCCTGCTGACGGGAATCGCGAATGTTAGGTATGCCCCAGCTTTCGTTGATCGGCACCCAAATAACGATGCAAGGGTGATTGTAGTCCCGCGCCACCGCGTCCAGCCACTCTCGCGTGATCCGGCTGACTGACTCGTCATCGAACATGTACGAGTTCGCCATCTCGGATGAAACCAGCAAACCCATGCGATCGGCCCAATACAGAAAGCGCGGATCTTCAATTTTCTGATGCTTTCGGACGCCGTTGAAGCCCAGCTCCTTCGCCATGCGAATGTCGTATTGAATCGCTTCATCGGAGGGAGGCGTCAGGAGGCTTTCAGGCCAGTAGCCTTGGTCCAGCACCATCTTGAGATAGGTGGGTTCCCCGTTTAGCAAGATCTTCCCGTTCTGCGTGGAAATCGACCTGAATCCGAAATAGGATTTTACCCGGTCCAGCACGCGGTTGCCCTTAGTAAGCTCAAACGTCACGTCGTATAAGCAAGGAGAACCCGGCGACCACCAGCGCGGATCTCGAATGAAGGCAGCTCCCGTAGCCTGCGACCCTTCCACCTGGGTCATGCTGCTGGCCACCACCTTGCCTTCGTAGCTGATCGTGGTGTAGAACTGCAAATCCGCTTCCGGGCGTGAAATGCGTGCGTCGAACGTTACGGAACCTTCGATATTCGAATCAATTCTGACGCGGTCCAGGTAGCTGGCGCCCACCGGTTCTAGCCAGACGGTTTGCCAAATGCCAGTTGTTCTCGTGTAGAAAATCTTTTCAGGACGGGGTTGCCAATGCTGCTTGCCCCTCGGAATGTACCGATCGGTCGGCGGGTCTTCCACTCGTACTGTTAGGGTGTTGGGACCCGGGCGCAAGTGGCTGGTAATCTCAAATCGAAAGGGAGTATTCCCGCCTTCGTGCTCGCCGACGAGGCGGCCGTTCACCCAAACGGTTGACCGATAATCGACCGCGCCAAAGTTCAGAAGGACCCGCTCAGCATCCCAAAAGTCGGGGATGGAGAATAGGCGTCTATACCAAACTTGCGGATGGGGGCTGGTATCCGATATGCCGCTTTTGGGACTTTCAAAGCAAAAGGGAACCAGAATGGTCTGGGAGAAATCATGTCGGCCTTGAGCCCAGTTCTCGTGCAATCCTATGTTTTCATCGTCGAACTCGAAGCCCCAATACCCATTCAGGTTCAACCACTGATCCCTTTCGAACTGAGGCTGCGGGAACTCTGGCCGGGGTAGATTCGCCTCAATCGGACTCGGACGAAGCGGAAACTCAAGCAACAAGGCAGACATGGAACGGCTCACCTACTCTAAGTGCGAATAATCTGATTTGACTCTCAAGATTATCACCACTAAATTTAAAAGCAAGTGCTGCGACACTTCTATTTCCATCGACGAGGCCTGGTTGAGGGCGGTTTCGCTGCACTCGTACTGTCAGAACAGGTTTATAGGACTGAGCGGGGTGTCAGCAAGGCTTAGACTCACTCAATTTGCCGGCCAGCGCCCGTGCCATGATGAAAGAACATGCGGGTCTGGAAGTTCTTCTTTTGCCTGTTCGCTTGTGCGTCCGCGTCGCTTTGCGCGGATCTCGAAATTCAAAACGTAACAGTGGTGGATGTCGTCTCGGGCACCGAGCGCGCCAGGCAATCCATCCTGATCCACGACGGCCAAATTACCGCCGTCGGCTCCCACGTCCACGCTCCCAGGAACGCGCGCACAATCAGCGGGGCAGGGAAGTACGCCATCCCCGGACTCTGGGACATGCACGTTCATCTCTGGCATCGGGACAATCAATTCCCATTGTTCCTCGCCAACGGCGTTACCGGCGTGCGCGATATGGGCAGCGATCTAAGCTGGGTAAACCACTGGCGCGACCAGATTAAAGCTGGAACGCTGCTGGGTCCGCATATTCAAACCTCGGGTCCGGCAGTGGATGGCAGCGCTTCTCAGGATGAAAAGCTGCCCGTTTTTGTGGTGAACGGCCCCAACGACGCCCGTGCCACCTTCGATCGGCTGGATTCGCTCGATATCGACTTCATCAGGGTGCTCTCAGGCGTGTCCCGCGAAGCCTACTTCGCCCTGATCGAGCGGGCTCGGAAATACTATGTCCCCGTCGCAGGACACGTTCCCGCTGCGGTCAGCCTGATGGAGGCCATCGACGCCCGCCAGAAGAGCGTCGAGCACATGACCGGAATTCTGATGGCCTGCTCGAAGCGTGAAGATAAGTTAAGAAGTCGGCTGCTGCTAGCCACTGAGAAAAAGGATTGGAACGCCTACCGGGAGATCCGCGCGGAAGCGCTCGACACGTTCGACTTGCAGAAGTCGGCTGAGCTGTTCGAACGCATGGCGCGCTTCGAAACGCGGGAGGTGCCGACGCTGGTCATGCTGCGCCGATCCATTTACGCCGATGCCGATCAACTCGCAGCCAGCCCCCACCTGGCCATCATTCCAGCCTCGATTCGCAAAGGGTGGACTGACCCGCGCGAGGACAGGAAGAAAATCTCTGAAGCTACGCTGGAACTGGCGAATGCCGAGTATGAGAAACTGCGCGAGCTATTGCCAATCATGAAACGCGCTGGCGTGAAGATCATGGCCGGTACCGATACAGGCGACCCGTATACGTTCCCAGGTTACGATCTGCATCGCGAACTGGAGCTGTTGGTGACCTCGGGATTGAGCCCTTTGGATGCCCTACGCAGCGCGACGCTGGAACCTGCGAGGTACTTCGATGCAACCGACACGACAGGCTCAATTGAAGCGGGCAGAGATGCCGATCTAGTGCTCCTGGATGCTGACCCGCTCCAGGATATTCGAAATACGCAAAAGATTGCCGCGGTTATCCTGGGCGGAAAGTATCTCACGAAAGCTCAGCTAAACAGCCGCTGTCGGGTAAGTCCTGCGCCTCTCCATAGCAAGCGCAACCTTAACAATTGATAAGTCGAACATAGATGATCCGAAAATTACTCCTTCTCGCCTCGGCGGCTGCCCTGTGTGCCGCTCAACCCGCGCTGCGGCCGCCC
>JANXQZ010000936.1 GCA_025353235.1 Bryobacterales bacterium | reverse complement strand
CAACGACAACCGCGCCTGCAGAACTGCGCAAGTTTTTGGCATCGGCATCGGCTGCCTGTTGCGGCTGAGTGCCCTGCACAAACATTCGCCCCAGCCATCGCGGCACTTCCGGCTTCCCCGAACACCGCGAGGGCAAGCCATCGAGCGAAGCTAACGCCTCTCTCTTGTTAAACCGCAGCCAGCAAATTAGCTCGTTTACAAACGCTTTATCGGCATACTGGCTTAGATTGCCCCGACGAACATAGTCCAACACCGTGTCCAAACCTGAGGAATTTAGAACATAGTGCAACGAAACTCCGGGCTCCACGGCCAATGCCTGAACCTGATCAAGATCTTTTCCCTTGATAGCTTTTCGGTCATACTCAGAGCGCGTGTTCTGACGCACAGGGATCGACTGGAAAAGTGGACCATCATACCGGGTATCCGCTGATAGCCGAATGTGGATTGAGTCTACGGCGTCAGGATACGTAACTTCGCACGCATATCCAGCAGCGCGAGCCGCAATCAGGAGATTCTCGAGCGCACAGCCCAAGCTGATCCACAATTCGCGATCACCTGGATCGACCACCGGCAAACGACGGCTGTAATCCGGATGTATTTCGATTGCATCTGACTGGATAACAAACTTCCACGGCTGGGTGTTGTGACTATTGGCAGCGAGCGTAGCGTAGCGAACGATTTCTAACATTTGCGCCGGCATCGCAGGAACCCTCATCAGAGCGTTTCGGACCTGGTCGGCTTGCCCGTCATAGTCGGACCAGGGAGCGTATTCAACCAGCAGATATCCACCGGCTGCCACAATTCCTGCAGCCGGCAATACTTTCAAAGCGCCGCGACGGCTGAGAATTCGACGGCCCTGTTTGGTATTCATGGATTCGCTCATTGTGCGCTGCAGGGGATGCCTAATGCTGCGAACGTGCTTGGATCCTCGCCTCTTGAAATTTTATCGCGAGCAATCGAATCGGGAATGATACTGTGGATATCTTGCCGCTTGGCCCAGCAGCGCAAATTTGGAGAACATGGAGCAATGATGTCGCTTAATACCATCCGCATGTCGATTCTTCTCGCAGCGACCCTCTTGCTGGCTGATTCTCCCAGTCCTGGCCGCAAATATTCGACGCTCGTCCGGCTGGAAGAGTCCCACCTCGCAGCCGTTCATCAAGCGCGCTTGGAGTTTGCGCAAGACCGCAAGATACTTCCCAATCCGGGCGTGTACAACGACTATCGCGCCGTGCTTCATGTCCACGCCGAGGACGCCGACCACACGAAAGGGACGCGGGCCGAGGTGCTGGAAGGTGCTACCCGCTCCGGCGTGCGCGTGGTCATGTTCACCGATCATCGCGGACCGAAGCCCGACACCTGGTCCGGCGAGCGCAACGGCGTTCTCTTCATTCCCGGATCGGAGGACGACCATTTGCTGCGTTATCCCAAGACTGGCAACGAGCTGCGATTTCTCTCGCACCTGGAGGAGACCCCCGACGCGACCGGAGCCGGTTTCAACGGCATGGAGATTTACAACCGCCACACCGACGCCAAGGACGAGAAGGCCTTCGACGATTATTTTCGCGCTGCTATGAAGAACCCGGCGGCATGGGAAAAGCTTGCCAAATTAGAGAACCAATACCCGGACGAGGTGTTCGCAGCAGGCACGGATTATTGGCCGTCGCTATTTGCTAAATGGGACAAGGAAGCGAGCGCTCACCCGTTTACGGGAATGGCCGCCAATGATGCCCATAAAAATCAGACCTACCTTGGCGTGACATTTGACCCTTACGAAGTAAGTTTTCGAAACGTGAGCACGCACATCTTGGCGCGAGAGGTAACGGATGAGTCTATGCGCGAGTCGCTAAAAGCTGGCCGGGTATACGTGGCGCATGACTGGCTTTGCGATCCCACCGGATTCAATTTCGCGGCTGGCAATAACAACGGAGTCTATGACATGGGGGACCGAGTTCCCATGCTCAAGAACACGCGACTGACCGCCAAGCTGCCAATCGCGGCTGCTGTTCGCTTCATCCATAACGGCGTGACCGTCTCCGAATCGGAAGGCTCGCAGGCCTCGTTCACTCCAACGGAACCCGGCGCGTACCGCTTAGAAGCTTGGCTGACCGTGGATGGCGAACAGCGGCCCTGGATCTACGCGAACCCTATTTATCTTGCGCCGCCCGAGTTGTTCCCGATGACGCGGGGATCCAGCGAACTTTCGCCAGGCGTCACGGTTCAGAGAGACCTCTCGTATTCCGAAGGTACCCCGGGCGACGAGCGCAAACACAAGCTTGATCTTTACCTGCCTGCCGCGAAGACGAGCTTTCCGGTTCTGATCTTTATCCATGGCGGCTCATGGCGCTCGGGCGACCGGTCACAGTATCCGGCGCTGGCTAATCGGTTCGCGCGCGAAGGGATCGGAGTGGTGGTCCCAAGTTACCGGCTGATGCCGGGCTCCGCGCATCCGGCTCAAGTTCAGGACGCTGTAGCAGCGGTGGAATGGACTATCGCCAACATCGCGAAGTATGGAGGCGATCCCAAGAAGCTGTATCTGAGCGGACACTCGGCCGGGGGCCATTTGGCGGCGTATGCGGGCCTTGATCAGAGATTCTGGCCGAACTTGAAAGGCGTACTTCCACTGAGCGGCGTTTACGATGTAAGCCAAATCCCCGCCTTCAAGGAGGGTCCCGTGAATGCCTCGCCCATGCAGCGCGTGAAGGCTGGTGCGCCAGCGTTTCTGATCACATATTGTCAGAATGACTATCCTTCCCTGCCCTTGCAGGCTCGCACTTTTGACGCCGCGCTCAGGACGGCTGGCGTCTCTTCTGAGCTCGTCTATATTCCAGGCGAGAATCATATCTCGGAGATCGTGAACGTGTACAAAGAGAGCGATCCGACGGCCCGTGCCATCTTGCGATTTATCGCGGAGCATCCATAACTTTCATGCGAAATTTTCTCATTTTCCTCCTTGGCTTGGCATCGGCGGGCTACTCTCTTGACGATGGATGGACCCACTATGGAGCCGACGCGGGAGGATCGCGCTACTCGCCGTTGAAGCAGATTACGCCAGCCAACGTGCAGCGCCTTAAAGTGGCTTGGACCTACCACACTGGAGCACTGGAGCCGGCCACGGATCTTAACAAAAAAGCCGCGTTCGAAGCCACGCCGATCCTGGTAAACGGCACGCTCTATCTCAGCACCCCTTTCAATCAGGTAATCGCGCTCGATCCGGCCACTGGTGTTGAGCGCTGGAAGTACGATCCCAAAATCGATCGATCGAGGGGTTACTCGGAAGTCACGTCGCGGGGAGTTTCTGCCTGGACCGATTCCAAGACTCATCAGACGCGCATCTTCTTCGGGACAATAGATGCTCGGTTGGTCGCTCTAGACGCGAGCACGGGAAAGCTATGCCGGGACTTCGGGGCGGAAGGTCAGATCGATCTAAGCCGCGACGTCATGCTGCGCGACGCGGGGGACTATCAGGTGACCTCGCCGCCTGCTGTTTACGGAGATCTGGTAATCACCGGTTCCTCTATCGGCGACAATCGGGCAGTCGATGTGGAGCGTGGAATCGTGCGCGGCTTCGACGCCCGCACAGGGCAACTCCGCTGGACTTGGGATCCCGCGCCCTGGGCCGCCAAGACCGCACCCCGGACCGGTGCGGCGAATGCATGGTCGGTTCTATCGGTGGATGCGGAACATGGATTAGTGTACGTCCCAACAGGCAGCGCCAGCCCCGATTTTTACGGCGGACTGCGGCCCGGCGACAACAAAAACGCGAACTCGATAGTGGCTTTAAATGCGAAGACGGGCGAGGTCGTGTGGGGATTTCAAGTGGTCCATCATGACTTGTGGGATTACGACGTCGCCTCCCAGCCGAGTCTATTTACCTGGAAAGGGCAACCCGCCGTGGTGGTGAACACAAAGATGGGTTTTGTCTTCGTGCTGAATCGGCTGACCGGAAAACCCTTGTTCCCAATTGAAGAGCGCGCGGTGCCGAAGAGCGACGTTCCTGGCGAGGAAGCGTCACAGACTCAGCCATTTCCGGCGACGGATGCTCTGGTGCCCACCCAATTGCACGCGGCCGACGCATGGGGCATCAATGATGCAGACCTCGCCTGGTGCCGTGAGCGCATGAACCCATTGCGCGCTGACGGGATGTACACGCCGCCGAGCTTGAAGGGATCGCTTACATTTCCCGGCAACGTAGGCGGGGTGAACTGGGGCAGCGCGGCCGTGGATCTCGAGCGAGGGATTATGGTGGCGAATACGAATCGTGTGTCGACGGTGCTGAAACTGATTCCGCGCGATCAGCTGGTAGGGGAACGGACGGCCGCCTCAAAGAATCGAATGACGGGCGAATTTGGGCGGCAAACGGGAGCGCCCTACGCAGTTTACCGGGAATTCCTGCTAGCGCCCGGCAGTCGGCTGCCCTGCAATGCGCCGCCGTGGGGCACCGTCACGGCCATGGATCTGAGCACAGGCAAGAAGATTTGGGAGACTCCGCTGGGCTCTTATGTCCCAGGAGCAAACTATGGGGCGCTCAACCTGGGCGGCCCGATGCTGACGGGCGGCGGATTGGTGTTCACTGCCGCAGTCGCGGAGCCTGTTTTGCGAGCCTTCGATGTGAAAACCGGGAAGGAGATCTGG
>JANXQZ010000909.1 GCA_025353235.1 Bryobacterales bacterium | reverse complement strand
GCTTGGCAATGGCAGCTTCGGACCCGCACCATCCGGCCCTCCGGACAATGATTGGACCGTAAACGGCTCGGGAATGTTCGCCACCAATGCAGCCGGTTACGTAACCATCGGCCAAGGCTCGGTAGCTGGACTTGGCAAGCTCACCGTCATAAGCAAAGGCAGCGAGCCAGCCACCCTCGCCGTCAGCGCCACTGGGTCGCAATCCAGGGGCGGAGATTTCGATTGCAACGGTGCACCCGCAAGTGAAGTAGGATGCGTATATGGATTAGCGCACGCCAATGCCGCGATAAACATTGGAGTTTGGGGCGACGCGGAAGGCGTCAATCAGAACTTCGGCGTCGAAGCGGACGCAACCAATAAGCAAGCCTCGCAGAACATCGGGGTCCGGGCGATTGCCGACGCGGGTCCCAATACAATCCTGAGCGTCGGAGTATTCGCCAAAGCTCCGGTCAATAAAACGAAGGGTTACGCGGCCGGGTATTTCCAAGGCGATGTAACCGTAACCGGAACGATCACTGGTGGGGCTAAGAACTTCAAGATTGACCACCCGCTTGACCCGGAGAACCGCTATCTGAATCACTCCGTTGTAGAAGGCCCCGACATGATGAACATCTACAACGGATATGTCACCACCGACGGCCATGGAGAGGCTTGGGTGGATCTGCCCAGCTACTTCGAGGCGTTGAACCGCGATTCGCGTTATCAGCTCACTGTGGTTGGACAGTTCGCGCAAGCCATCGTCGCTCAAAAGGTCCAAGGGAATCGCTTTCTCATCCGGACCGACAAGGCGTCCATCGAAGTGTCTTGGCAGGTGATCGGAATCCGAAACGACCCGTACGCCCGGGCGAATCCCCTGCAAGTGGAACAAGAGAAGTCTCAGGCAGAACGAGGGCTCTACCTTCATCCTGAACTCTACAAGGCCGCTCCAGAGAAGAGCCTGAGCACGTTAATCGTAAAGTAACGTTGTTGCTATGCGGGCCGATTCTCAAATCGGTCCGCTAAGGTCGGCCGCGTCGCACGGAAGCGAGAGTAGCAAGCAGCAAGGCTGGCGGCATCACGATCATTCCGGTTTTGAAGAATTTCCAACCGTTCATCTTTACGCCGTCGCGGCGCAAGGCAATTAGCCGTAGGACAGTGGCCAAAGATCCGGTGACTGATAGATTTGTTCCGAGATCCAAGGCGATCAGTACGGTCGGAATAAGATGCACCGGATAGCTCCGGCCACTATGAGCCAGATCCAAAGAGCGGTCACCTGGCAATGACGTGAACCCAGTGCACCACGCCATATGTGAGCCCTGCAACGCACACTAATCCCACCACTGCCATCAACCCGCACGGCAGCACGCAGAAGTAGCATCCACCTGCTTCATTGCGCCGTCCTATTTCGGCAGCGCGAAACTCAGGCTTCTCTCTCGCGAACCATTCCATGCCTCCTAGACTCCAGCGCCCGATTCAAGTTACGGGATATGCTGATAGGCACCATGAAGTGCATCCTGATTACCATCTTCGCGTTCGCAGCAGACGCACAGAGGATCCCTGTGGCCCCGCTCACGGAAGCGCAGGTGGAAAGCAGAGTGAGCGGGCTCCTCAAGAGCATGACGCAGAGTGAAAAAATCGGACAGTTGAACCAGCTCTTCGTATTTCCCGAAGCGCCGCCTGATGGTCCGGCTGCCAAACTGGGTCTAGCCCCCACCGATCAGGAGATCGCCAAAGGGGACTACGGATCGTTTCTCTTTGTGACCGACCCGTCCGTGATCAATCGAATGCAGCATGTGGCGGTGGATAAATCGCGGTTGCACATTCCACTGCTGTTTGGGTTTGATGTGATTCACGGCTTTAAGACAATATTCCCGGTGCCGCTTGCACTAGCTGCTTCCTGGGACCCAGCTTTGGTGGAGCAGGCGCAAGCAGTCGCGGCACGGGAAGCTTCGGCGGCGGGGGTCCGCTGGGCATTTGGACCGATGGTCGATATAGCGCGCGACCCGCGATGGGGACGCATTGTGGAAGGGGCGGGGGAGGATCCGTTCCTGGGGTCGGCCATGGCCCGTGCGCAAGTGCGCGGCTTTCAAGGGAAATATCTTGGGGAACCGGGGCATGTTGTCACGTCAGTGAAGCATTTTGCGGGCTACGGCGCTGCGGACGGCGGACGCGACTACGATTCTTCCTCTATCTCTGATGAACAGCTCTGGAACGTTGACCTGCCGCCCTTTCATGCTGCGGTGGAAGCTGGAGCGGGTACCGTCATGAGCGCTTATATGGACCTGAATGGAGTGCCAGCGACGGCGAATTCTTTCCTCCTCCAGGATGTGCTCCGAAGAGCCTGGGGCTTTCGCGGCTTCGTGGTGAGTGACGCGTTCGCCGTCGCTAACCTTACCACTCATGGTTTCGCTAAAGACGCCGAGGATGCGGCCTTTCGAGCCATCACCGCAGGTGTCGACATGGACATGGGCAGCCGCACGTACATCCGGCAGTTGCCCAAGCTGCTGGAAAGCGGTCGCGTCTCATCTAAGCAATTAGACGATGCTGTGCGGCCGATTCTTGCAACCAAGGTCCGCATGGGTCTCTTTGAAGATCCGTATGTGGACGAATCCGGGGCGCGCTCCATTTTCGCCTCGCCCGATCACCGCGAACTCGCGCGAGTTGCGGCGCAGCGGTCAGCGGTCCTGTTCCGAAATGAAGGCTCGTTATTGCCGCTTCCGCGAGGGTCTAAGTTTGCGTCCATCGCGGTAATCGGACCTTTGGCGGATTCGCAGCTTGACATACGCGGACCATGGGCTCTGGCCGATGATCCCGGCCAAGCAATCACGGTGTTGAAAGGTATTCGAGACAAGGTTGGATCGGGGACACGGGTGGAATATGCGCGCGGCGGGGAGCTTCGGCGTGTTTATCCTTCCATGTTCGACGCGATTAGGCACAGTAGGAAAACCGTGCCGCTCACCGATGAACAAAACGTAGCCGAGGTCCGGGCAGCGGTCGAGCTGGCCTCGCAATCGGACTTGGCAATTCTTGTTCTAGGCGAGACTCAGGAAATGAGCGGTGAGGGCGCTTCCCGCACATCGTTAGAATTGCCCGGGAAGCAGCAGGAACTGCTCGCAAAGGTGGCCGCGACAGGAAAACCCGTCGTGCTGGTTCTGCTGAATGGTCGGCCTCTCGACCTAACATGGGCGTCCCAGCATATCCCCGCCATCCTGGAAGCGTGGTTTCCAGGAGCCCAGGGCGGGAATGCGGTGGCAGATCTGCTTTTCGGCGATGCTAATCCGGGCGGTAAACTACCCGTCACTTTCCCGCGCAATGTCGGACAGGTGCCGATCTACTACGCGCATAATTTGACTCATCAGCCCGACACCGCGGCTGATTTTACGTCGCGATATTGGGACCAGCCGACGTCCCCGCTCTATCCATTCGGCTATGGATTGAGCTACACCACTTTTGAGTTCTCAAATTTGAGGGTGGATCAGGGGAGTTCGGTGGAAGTTAGAGTGGATGTGAAGAACACGGGTGATCGGGCAGGGGACGAAGTGGTCCAGCTCTATATTCATCAGCAATTCGGCAGCGCGTCCCGGCCTGTTCGCGAACTGAAGGGATTTCAACGGATCGCGCTTACCCCGAACGAGAAGAAAGAGGTTCATTTCACGTTGGGCGGTAATGAGCTGGAATATTGGAGCGCGGCTCTTCGAAAAATGGTGAGGGAACGTTCTGTATTTGACGTTTGGGTCGGCGGCGACTCGAAGGCGCAATTACATTCGACGTTCACAGTATTGCGCCCTTGAACTATCGCCGACGCCCAGGTCGAGAAGCAGCGGCCACCAAGGGCGCAACCAGTTTCTCGAAAGCCG
>JANXQZ010000835.1 GCA_025353235.1 Bryobacterales bacterium | reverse complement strand
GATTTCTTGAATGGCCTTGGCAACATCTTGAGTAACCGTGCCAGTCTTCGGATTGGGCATGAGGCCGCGCGGACCAAGCACCTTGCCAAGTTTGCCAACCGAGCGCATCATGTCTGGAGTCGCGATCACTGCGTCATAAGCGATCCAGCCTTCGGATTGGATCTTGTTTACGATTTCATCGCCGCCGACAATATCTGCGCCCGCTTCGCGAGCTTCGCGCTGCTTGTCGCCGGAAGCGATCACAAGCACGATCTTCGATTTGCCAAGCCCGTTGGGGAGCACCACGGTGCCTCGGACCATTTGGTCGGCGTGCTTGGGATCCACGCCGAGGCGCATGTGGATTTCGAGCGTCTCGTCGAATTTTGCGAATTTGATTTTTTGAGCTAGAGGAACCGCATCGCCCAGGGTGTAAGGGCGGGCTTCGACTTGTTTGGATGCTGCGGTGAACTTCTTACCGGTTTTCGGCATTACCCCTCATTGGTGCAGACGGCGAAAGCGTAGTGCAGCTTCGCCTCCCACTGAGCTTTGTTGAATTTAGCGTTGTTACGCTTTTAAAAGAGTAGCAGACGCTCGCTGCATTTGTAAAGTTTAGAATTCTACGGCGATTGGTGGTTCTAATGCACCGCAACCGATCAGCACTCTCCCGCGTGTTTGCCTAACTTCATCATTTTAAAAGCCTACACACGCTCAAAAGATGGCTAGCAAGATGCTTTATCCGAGACGTAGCTGTTCAAGGAGAAAAATCATGAAACTCGCAAACATGTCCAAACCGATGCGGGCAGCCGTAGTCCTCGCTGGAGCTCTAATGCTCACCTCGCCGACGCCCGCGCATGCACAAGACTATCCGGCCCCGAGTTTCTCTTCAGGGCAACTCGACAGTCTTGTTTCCAGGATCGCGCTATACCCCGATCCGCTGTTGGCTCAAGTTCTAGCAGCTGCATCTTTTCCAGATCAGATTCCTGAGGCAGCGGGCTGGGCGAACCAGCATGCCAATGTGCGCGGGGATCAACTGGCTGACGAAATCTATCGGTCCAATCTTCAATTCGATCCGGCCGTTCAGGCGCTCCTTCCGTTTCGATCCGTCCTCCAGACAATGGCAAACGATATGAACTGGACCAGCGAACTCGGGAACGCGGTACTGGCTGACCAGAGCCAAGTGATGGATGCCGTGCAAAGAATGCGGCGCTCGGCCCAGGAATATGGCTATCTGCGAAACAACCAGCAGATTCGGATGATCGACACCGGTGGAGCTATCGAAATTGAGCCTGCGGATCCGTCGCTGATCTATGTCCCCGTGTACGATCCATACGTCGTGTACGCAGCTCCCCGCCCGGGCTTCTTCGTCGGCGGAGCGATCGGGTACGGACCCTGCTTCTCCATCGGCGCATTCGGCAATTGGGGATGGGGCGGCGGTTTCAATTGGTATAACCATGCGGTGGTTGTCAATCATGCCGTGTGGGGACGGACTTGGTACAACCGCGATGTATACGCGCACAACTACGGCAACTGGGATCGGGGCAGCTGGCGGAATACCTACTCCAATGATCGTGATGGCTTTCGTAGTAGCGACACTGCTCGTTACTCAAACACTTACTCGCATACAGGAGTGGATCGCGCGACTTGGAATCGGAACGTTGAACGACCGGCTTACTCGAATCAGAATCAGAACCAGCCAATCGGACGGGCTGCCTATGATCGCAGTTACGACAGAACCTCGCAGTCGGGGAACGCTTTTCATGAGAGCCGGGGTTCCGAGCGTACTACGACGGCGACGCCCAGAGCCGCTGCGCCGACGATGCAAAGCCGGAGCTTTGGAGCGGTTCGAGAAACTCAGGGAGGGCGTTTCGAGCGGGGCTCAAGCGGTCGACGCTAGACAGCGCTCTGTTTAGGGGGCGGGTGGGCTACCAGGCCCAGGGCCGATTGCCAATCGGCCGCAGGTTGACAACCCGCCCTACAGCGAACGGCAGACCAACTGCCGTTTTTAGGCTTAAAGCTGGATTCTTTAGGAAAACATTTTCTGAAACTCAAAGAACTTCCGCATTTTTCCCCGCACGCATCGCTTATACAATAAGGTTGATGATTCCAAAAGTCCGCAAGGCGGTGTTTCCCGCCGCGGGATTGGGCACCCGCTTCCTTCCCGCAACGAAGGCGCAGCCCAAAGAAATGCTCCCTCTGGTGGACAAGCCGCTGATTCAGTACGGCGTCGAAGAGTGCATTCATTCCGGCATCCAGAACATCATCATTGTCACCGGACGAGGCAAGAGCTCCATCGAAGATCATTTCGATGTGAGCTTTGAGTTGGAACATACGCTCGAATCGAAAGGCAAGAAAGATCTGCTCGCGATCGTCCGCAGCGTCTCGGACATGATCAACGTCGCTTACGTTCGCCAGAAAGAGGCGCTGGGACTCGGCCATGCGGTTTTGCGGGCAAAAGAACTGGTTGGCCCCGAGCCATTCGCGGCCGTTCTCTCCGACGATGTGATCCATTCCGAAGTGCCTGCCATTCGGCAGTTGCTCGACATTTACGAATATTACGGAGCATCGGTGGTCGCCCTGATGGAAGTGGAGGGTGACGCCATCTCGTCCTACGGAGCCGTGGATGCCGAGCCTGTCGCCCATAACGGAACCAACAATCGTTTGTATCGCATTCGAAACATGGTCGAGAAGCCAAAAGCATCCGAAGCGCCATCCAACCTTGCGATCATCGGGCGCTACGTTCTTACACCGGAGATCTTTCACTCGATTGAATCGATTGAGCCTGGAAGCGGAGGCGAGCTGCAGCTTACGGACGCGTTGAAGCATTTGCTCCGAAGCCGCCCTATCTACGGCTTTCGCTTTGAGGGCAAGCGCTATGACGCGGGCGATAAGTTGGGTTTTCTGAAAGCCACAGTGGAATTTGCGCTGCAGCGCTTTGATCTGGGGAACGAATTTCGAGAATACTTGAAGGGTCTTAAATTGTGAACCGTCGAGACTTCATCATGGCGGGTGGGGTTGCCGCTGTGGCGCTGGCGCAAACGCGTTCGCCGGTTCGCCTGGGCATCGATCTGTTCAGCATTCGAGACTCGGGCTGGTCTCCATTCG
>JANXQZ010000829.1 GCA_025353235.1 Bryobacterales bacterium | reverse complement strand
TGCAAAGTCTGGCTCAGAATGACGTAGTCGAAAGCTTGATCGGGATAGTCGGCCAAGCCTTCATCAATATCGCCTTGATATACCGAGACACCGCGCGCGATAGCTTTCTGGACCCGGCTGCCATTAATCTCCACGCCGCGCGCATCCACGCCCTTGTTGATCGCAAGCCAAGCCAGCAATTCGCCGTCGCCGCAACCCAGATCAAGCACCTTCGTGTCTGGCTGGACGATGCCGCCGATGATCGCGTAGTCGCTACGCTCCAGCACATGGCGGACGAATGCCTGACTTTGCGGCTCGGCTGCGGCAGACACTATTTCCTGCCCCGGTGAGTGCTCGCGAGAAAGCCTCTGACCAGCTCCGTCTGTTCGCCCACTTCCACCAGAAACGCATCATGCCCGTAGTTGGATGGAAGCTCGCAATAGGCGACGTCGCAATTTCGGCTGCGTAGGGCCCGCACCACCTCCACGGATTGGTAGCTCGGATACAGCCAGTCAGAGGTGAAGCTGATCACCAAAAAACGCGACTTCACTTGTTCGAACGCGCGGGCTAACGTGCCGCGCCCGCTCGTGAGGTCGAAATAGTCCATCGCCTTGGTGATGTACAGATAGGAGTTGGCGTCGAAGCGGTCTACGAATTGACTCCCGCGATAGCGCAAATAGCTCTCCACCTCGAATTGATCTTGATCGCGCAAGCGACGGCCAAACTTCTCGCGCATGGATTCGTCGCTCATGTACGTGATGTGGCCGACCATGCGCGCAACGGACATGCCGCGCGCTGGCCGGGTCTTGCCGTAGTAGTTGCCCTGATTCCAGTCGGGGTCCGCCATGATAGCCTGGCGTCCCACTTCGTTGAAAGCGATTTGCTGAGCGCTATGCCGGGCGGTTCCGGCGATTGGGATGGCGCAAGCGAGCGAGTCGGGATAGGAGACAGCCCATTCGAGCGCCTGCATGGCTCCCATGGAGCCCCCGGCGACGGCCAGCAGGCGCTCAATTCCCAAATGGTCGACCAGCTTCTTTTGCAGCCGCACCATGTCGCCGATGGTGACGACGGGAAACGACATGCCGTAGGGCCGGTCGGTTTCGGGATTGATGGATCCCGGACCCGTGCTGCCCCTGCATCCGCCCAGCACGTTTGTGCAGAAGACGAAATACCGGTCGGTATCGAACGCTTTGCCCGGGCCAATCATGCTGTCCCACCAGCCCGGCGCGCCATCATCCTTTCCGTGCCCGGCTGCGTGCGCGTCGCCCGAAAAAGCATGGCCGATGAGGATGGCGTTATTTCGCTGCGCGTTCAATTCGCCATAGGTCTCGTAAGCGACGTCCACGTTAGCGAGCGTGACGCCGCTATCGAGAGGAAGAGACGGAAACCGGGCGATCTGCGTGTCGCGAACCATGAAGGTGGGTGGTATTTTCAAATATAACAAGCTGGTCCGGGCGAGAGCGCCACGCAGCCTGAGTTCGGACGCAAGAAATCACGCCCCAGCAAATCATATGCCGGCCCCGGCAAGTAGTGAAGTTGGGATTCGTTAGCCCAGTCGATAAGATACTGGCTCTGCCCTATTGCACCTGAATCTGTAGCGTTTGGCTGCCGGTCAGGCCGGCGCTATTGGTGGCCGTCAAGGTGATGTTGTGCGTACCTTTGGCGAGGCGGGTGACGATTTCACCGCCGGTGCCGATGGCTCCGGCGACATCGGAGGACCAGGCGAGCTTCATGCCTTCGAGCGTGCCGTCCTGCAGGTCTTCGGCCTCACCGTTCAGGCGGATTTGGTCAGACTGCTTGAACGTGGTGTTGGTCAAGGCGTTGATGAATACGGCTGGCGGTTTGAGCGATACCGCAAAGGGCTGGCTGAGCGCGGACCCGGAACGAATGCCGTCGGTGGCGGTGATGCGAATGGCGGCTGCAGCGGAACCGGGGAGTGTGCCGAAATCATCCTGCCATTGCGTGGCTGTGATGTTGGCGGCCAGCACCTCCCAATCGGAAGCGGGGTCTTGCGGGTTGGGATTGTATTCGACCAGATACTTCAGCGAGTCGCCGTCAGCATCCTGAGCTGCCCAGGTGATGGTCTGCGGGCCATCCAACGTGGAGCCTGGGCTTGCGGGATAGACGGCGGAAACCACCGGATCGTTGGCGCTGACCTTGGCGTCGTACAACACGTTGCCTTTCTGCACAATCTGGAATCTGGCGACACCGTCTGGGAAACGGATAGCGCCCATGAAGGGCGCGTAATCCACGGTCACCGGGGGCTCGGCGAGAACAAAGAACTTCGGATTGATGGCTTGGGTGGCGAGCACCTTTCCGGAGGCGTCGACGGCCTGGATTTGGGTGTCGCCGACGGTGTCCGTGACAGCCTCGATGCTCGTCATGGCGTACCAGGGTTGGATGCGCGTACTACCGCCAGCGTTGACCGATCCTTCGAAGAACAACAATTTTTGCGGAGTGGCGGCCGCAGCAGCGCGAACCTTGACAGAAGCAGAAGGAACGGCGGCCGGCGCGAGGCCGCTAAAGATCTGATTGTAGGCCTCCGGCGTGATCCAATAGTTCGCCTGCACCGTGCCGGAGCCCATGAAATCGGCCCGGTCACCTAGGCTACCGCGGTCTTCCACTTCGTATGCCCTGTTGGCGGCGGGAATCAGCGTCGCGCCGGAGCCGGGAAAAGCGACTCGTCCGGCGGTGCATGATGTTGTTTGCGTTGAATCATTGAAGTTTTTGCCGGAGAAGCCATCCGGAGAGGGATTCACCGCGCAATTCAAGGAGCCGCCATCGTAGGTGTCGCCAAGGCCGTAAATATGTCCGATCTCATGGGCGATTGTGGCCGGCATGTCTTCATCCGATGCAACCACGATGTTCGTTGGCCGTCCGTAGGTGTAGCCCTGCAAGGTCCCGTTCGGATAGGTTTTGGGTCGGTCTGAGATGAATCCAACGATGAGATCGTAGCAGCCCTTGCCCTTGGGATTGGCGGCGCAGTGCTCCGGCATTAGGTTGGTGAGCGCCGTCCAGAGAGCAGCCCGTCCGTCGTCGGTTTCGAGATCGAACATTGGAGCGGAAGCATCGAATTCTTCGCGTGTTTCCCAGAGGATCTGGTCCGCACCAATTGGATAGACTCTCCTCGTGAACGCCCAGGCTGTTTTCCATGCGTCGCCTCTGACCTGCGTGATGGTTCCAGCGAAGTTGCTTTTCACAGGCCTCACCAGAATACGCAACGAAGCGCGCAGCGCGAAGTTGTAGGTGGTGCCTTGTGTGCTCTGCTTGACGCCATTTACGGAGGCGTTGAAGACGTAGGAGCCGGCCGCCCAATCACCACACGTGGCGCGACTGGGGCAAACGAAATCCACGGTGGCGGTGGCAGTGGCGGGCGGCATCGCGGCCAGAGTCGCGATGGACGTGCCATCACGGACGATTTCGAGGCTGGTTTGATCCAGGCTCGCGTTGATCATCGTCGGCGCATCTATTAGCACGCGGATCGCCGTATCTTTGCTGGCGACGAAGTTCATGGCCCCGTTGGCTTGTTGACCCAGGGCCTGATTTACTTCAATTCCAGTGATGTTAGGTTGGGCGAAAACGGTTGCCGCGCAAGCCAACACCGATCCGCACAAGTATAGCTTGGCT
>JANXQZ010000736.1 GCA_025353235.1 Bryobacterales bacterium | reverse complement strand
CCGCCGACGCACACGACTGATGTACGATCGTTTCCGGCTCACGTTGAGCCGAAAATCAATGCGAGCGCCGGGCGTCAACCCATCCAGTTCTCTCGCAGCAGCAACGTGAAAAGGCATAGCCATGCCTTCCATGTAGCCTGGAATGGCGCGATGAGATACAACCAAAGTTTGGTCGCTTGGGTCCACGCGAAGGACGACGCCCTCGGCCCGATAGTGCTTCGTGCAAGATGCTAGCAAGAAAGCGCAACCGAGAGCGGCCCTCTTACCGAAAATACAAAACATCAGGGCGAATCCCGGTGCTCGTCTCCGCGCAGGGACCGCACTGCATCTGATAATCGGGCCGGGCCGAACGAATAATTTCGGGGATCCTCTTGGGGTGCTCCGGCTCATGATAAGACGCTACGGAAATCCTAGGCTTCCACTTGGCTAGCGTCTCGCGGGCTCCTTCGAGCGCACGCGTTTCGGACCCTTCAATATCCATCTTGATGTAATCCACTCGCGGCAGTTTAAGTTCGCTCACCAGCTTGTCGATGGTGGTAACCGGAACTTTCTCCACGTTCACCGCGCCTTCGCGCTGGAGCACAAAGCTGTCGGCCGCCGAGTTGGTGGGGTCCACGCGAAAGGTCAACACTTCCTCTTTGTCCCAAACTCCTTTCGCGTAAATCACGACCCTGCCGCTGGAAATTTCGGACGGGAAATTGCGGCGCAAGCACTCCAGATTCTCCGGACCCGGCTCGATGCCGATGACCTTCTGGGCACCCGCGTTCAGAGCTTCCCGAATGGTCACGCCTACGTTAGCGCCGCAATCGAGAACGATGTCGCCCGTTCGCGGACCGTTCGCGCCAACCCCGTAGATCTTCCGCTCCTGTTCAGCCAAATTGTAGGGCAGCACGTAATCACTGCCTTGAGGAACCCAGAATTGTCCTTTGGGCGTGTCCCACAAGTGGTAGCCCTTGGGATCGTCCTGCAGCTTCGTGCTGGCATTCAGAATTCGGTCCTTGTAGGCAATCTGCTGCTCCAAGTTCTGCTCGCTTTTCACAGCTTCGCCAAGCGGGCACTCGGGACTCTTCCCGGCGAAGACCAGAGCCATATCTCGAAAAGGAGCGTAGTACGCGTACGCCGCAGCTCCGGCAGCCGCCAAAACGATTAGCGCGAAAATGGTACTGAGCGGCTTCACGTAGCGAATCATATCATTTACCGCATGTTTTAGAATAGAGGTTTAAGCCCGTAGCGCGCAGGCCTGACCAGGAATCGTTTTGTAGTATATAATACAGTTGAGAGCGGCGGTGGCATTTGGGATGGCAAGTCCGTCGCGTACCGGACTTTGTGTCCCTTTGCAGGGTTCATGGGCCTCTGTGCCGCTCTCACCAAAATCTAGGAGTTAGGCGCAAGGACAATCATTCCGTCACCACCGCTTTTAGAGTGGTGGCGTTGCTCGGCGTTGTATATCCCGTAGGCGTAAGGACGGATATGACGGTAGAGCCCACCTTAAGGGGCGTGAAATCCGCCCCGCCTTGGTCCGAGCCGCCCTCCACCGTTATCGTGGAAGGAGCCGTCCCCACGGAAGGATCGGAATTCGTCAGAGTAACCTTAAGCGTGAGTCCAGCGCGGAGCATTTGGACTGTGATATCCGCGCCCCTGTGAGTCAGCGGGTCCAATTGGACCATGTAAGCCACAAAATGTACGGGGTGAGCGCCAGGCAGTGGTATGAAGAATCCGTTGACTCCTAGCGGCACCTTCGGGCGGAGAATTTCCACTTCATCCGGGGCTCCCGTGGGTCCAGCGAGAATTACACCGGATGGTCCGAGGGCTACTACTCCACTGCGACTCTGATATCCAGGTGCTGCAGCAGTGTGCGAGACTGAACCCGAATCCCCTATGCCATGCAGAAAATAGCCAATGTTCGAAGTACCTCCCTTAATAGGAAGAGTAATCGACTTGGCCGCTGGATCCAACCTTCCGACCGATAACAGAAGCTTGGCTGGGTCTGCACTCACGATCGTCACATTTAAGCCGTCGGCGGGGGCAGGTTCACCGAGCGTCAAATGAGCCCCGACCTCCAGATCATGACCGATGGTCATATCTTCGGTTAAGCCTATGCCTGGCAATAAAATGTTGGCGGTTACGCTCGTGAATTGAGTCGGCGCGGTGAAGCCTGGCGGAACGTCCACGGAAACCACGGTGCTCCCAGCGCGCGCTGGTTTTAGCTGAGTGACTACGCTCACTTCCCCGCCTCCGATCGTTAATGCCGGGGTCTCGACTGCAGCCACCGAGGTATTCGAACTGGCGAGGTGAACCTTGGCTGCAAATCCTCCTCGGACCTGTTGAACGGTCACAAACTTTCCAGCAGAATCGAGCAAGGCTGAATAGAGGGTCAGCTTAACCGGCCATCCTCCAGACGTGGTTGCGAGGGTCTTGGCAAAGCGGGCCGGACCGCTCAGGACAATCCCGGAAGGCGCAAGGTTCACCGTGCCCCGTATGTCTTCGAAACCTGCGGCGGTTCCAGTGAACGCGACAGTTCCGCTGCCTGCCAAAGCCTGAATTACAAATTCCGGGCTTCCGGTCCTGCCTTCCTGCACTTTCAGCGTGATTTCGCCAGAACCTGGCAAGTCTTCTCTGTTCGAGAGCAGCATCCGGGCGGGATCGGCGCTGGCCAGTTTCAGGACCATTCCGCCGCTCGGGGCCGGACCTTTTAGGGGGATGTTTGTGATAATTTCTAAATTCTGTCCCACCGTGAGGTTGGGAGCGGTAACTGGTTGGGCGCTCGACAGCGCCGCAAAAGGCAGGACCAAACCGCAAGCCAGCAAAACTCTGGAAGAAAAGCGGCAGGAAGCTGCCGCGCTAAGTTGATTCACAGTTCCTATTCTAAGCGGTCAGGGGCGTACGCGCTATCGCGTACGCCCCTGGGTCGATACCCTCGACTTCAGCCTCGCCTTATTGAGTGACGCTATACTTCACCATGCCGTACTGAGGCGAAGCAATCGTGTAACCAGCTCCGGATGGCGGCAGGACCGAGATTGTTACCAATCCCGGGCTAACCGGATTGAACTGCGCATTGGCGCTGCCACTCCCTCCAGAGATGGTGACCTGAAGAGGACTCACAGTCCCGACCCCTGGAGCGTTGCTCGAAAGAGTTGCCGTCAACGAGAGGCCGCCGGCTAACTGCTGAGTCTCCTGAAGGACACCGCTGCTGCTAAGCCGAGCGGTGGAGATCAAAAGGGCCATGGGACCGCCTGAAATCTTCGCGGGATAGGTGCCAGTGAACCCGTTTCCGAACTGTCCAGCGACTATCACGCCCGACGGCGAAAGCAACACGGTTCCACTGCCGTCGTTGAATCCGGTCGCCTTAGCGGAGTACGTTACCGAGCCGCTCGATCCAAGAGCTTGCAGGTAATAAGTAGCGCTGGTTGAGTTAGCCGGAACGGTGACCACCAGCGTGCCCGTTCCCGCCGTTGTAGGCGAGGCTGAGAACACCAGTTGACTTGCGTTGCTGCTCATCAGCGTCACGGCTACGCCGCCTGCTGGCGCGGCTTGGCCGAGCACGATGGAACCTTGAACTTGCAGGTTGTTGCCGATGGGCACCTGCGAGGTGACCCCGATACCTGGCTGAGTGACCTTAACAGCTATGCTCGCATCCGGCACCGGAGGCGTGCTAAACCCACCGCTCGGAACGTCGACGGAAACATTCGTTGTTCCCGGGCTCAGTGGATTGAGCTGAGTGCTAGCAGTGAACTGGCCTCCGCTAAGTGTCAGCGGCGAGTTGCTGATTGTCCCAACTGCCATGTTCGAGCTCTTTACGTTCACAGTTGCAGATCCGTCCATCCGAATCTCCTGGACCGCAGTCGCACCCCCACCCAGCAGTTGCACCGAATAAATATTGAAAATGGTAGCCGGTGACTGTGTAGTTGTAGTGTAGTTCGCAACACCTATTCCAAAAGGACCGGCAATGACGATGGCAGAAGGCGTCAGTGTGACCGTCCCGTTGGCGGTTCCAAAACCGGTCGCGGTGGCAGTGATTGTTACGGTGCCCGACGAGGCCAGCCCTTCCACGAAGAAGTCTTGCGTGTGGTTCTGCATACTCGGAATTAGCAGCATGATCGAAGGCGAGCCGACGCTGTCGATCGCTCGCCGCAACAGCACCTTGGGATCGTTGCTTGTAATCGTCACAGTCAACCCCCCGTTCGGAGCAGCTCCGTTCAAGGTGACGCTAGTGGTAGTCTCCAGCTGATTACCCACGGAGACAGATCCAACATTGAGCAGTCCTGCATTCACGGAAACCAGGACCGCGTTGCCACCGGCCGCAGGCGCGCTGAACCCGGCCGGAACAGAGGCGGTTACGGTCGTGCTGCCGGTATTGCCGGCAATGAAGTTAGTCGAAGCGCTGGTCGATGCATGCGTCGGATCGTTGTCGGTAGCGAAAATCAGAGGCGATTGGTCGATCGTTCCGATATTCGTATCACCGCTCGTAACATCCACGCTGGCCAAGATGCCCGCCCGCACAGACTGAGTCTCCACATAATTCAGGTTGGCGTCGAGCCGGGCTGCACTCACCGTCAACTGGGTAGTGGACCCCTGATTCGTAGTGAAGCTGTTCCCGATTCCATTCGGGCCCGCCACAACAAAGCCGGAAGGAGTAACCGCGATGGTAGCGGTCCCCGTGGCGTAATTTGGCGCGCTCACATACAGCGGTACGTTTGCATTAGACCCAATCCCTTGCAGAAAAACGCTGGTCTGGCTTAGCCCCGCTTGCACCTTGACAGTGATCGACACTTGTCCCGGATCGCTCGCCCGACCGGACACTAGCAGCTGCGTAAAGTCGCCCGACGTCACCGTCACGAAGACTCCGCCGCTGGGGGCGATGGTTGGAAGATTAATGGTGTAGGGAATCTGCAGATTCTTTCCCACTGCTGCATTGGTCGCTACGATCTGCGAACCCACTGCGACAGGCGAATTAGTAAGAGAGAAGTTGGCCGGAGCTACGCCCGGAATGGTCGCCGCCACTGTGAAGTCGCCCGACGTGCCGTTCGATCTAACCTCGACCGAAGCCAAGCCGTTCGCGTCAGTGATTGCGGTGTTGTTCCCGGTCGAGCTGACGATCGAGCCGCTTTGTCCGCTACCCGGAGCTGTAAAGGTCACGGTCACCCCGCTGATGGGATTGCCGATAGAATCGGTTACCTTGGCAACCAGAAGCGAACCGAATGCCGTATTCACTTCAGCGCTCTGCGGCGTTCCGCTGAGAGCTTGAATGAACGGAAGCTGCATCGTATTGGTAAGCGCAAAGGTGGCGGGAGTAGCCACTCCAGGCACCGATCCTGTCACGTTATAGGAGCCAGGAGTCGAGTTGGCCGTGAACGGCACCGAAGCGACACCCGATCCATTTGTGACTGCGGTATTCCCGCTCGGGAATGTTCCGCTCGCCCCGCTGCCCGGAGCAGTAAACGTAACCGTCACTCCGCTCACAGGATTGCCGCCAGCATCCTTCACTGTCGCAACCAACGGACTGGTAAAGGCCGAGCCGACCGGAGTCGACTGCGGAGTTCCGCCCGTCGCCGCAATTTGGGTAGGCGGCGGCAGTGTGTTGGTCAAGGAGAAGCTAGCCGTTGAAGGCACTCCAGGAACCGAAGCCGTCACCGTGTATGGGCCGCCGGCCGTGCCGTTGGCCGTAAAGGCCACCGAAGCTTGGCCAGCTGCGTTCGTCACCGCCGTTGATCCGATCGGGAATGTTCCACTCGCTCCGCTGCCCGGCGCCACAAATGTGACT
>JANXQZ010000726.1 GCA_025353235.1 Bryobacterales bacterium | reverse complement strand
GGCAAATAGGGCGTTGTCGGTGTTGCCAGGTCCATCCACTAAGGAGAAAGTGTAGGCGGCGGTGGTGGTGGTGAAGTCTCTGGGAAATTTATAGGTGGAGAGAGTGCCAATATTGGCGCCAGCGGCGATGTCGCCTGCGGGAATGCGAGTGAGGTTGATGTCATTGGCCGGCTGGTTCGCATCGACTATGGTTACGCGATAAGTTATGGTCTGCGGCTGGCCGTTGACCAACACGTTACCGATTGTCACGTCTACCGGGATGTCAGTCTTCGGCGCCGGGCGCCCTCGCACCAGATTTCCAGTGAAGGCCTGATCGTTGACCGTCCAAACGATCAGCTTGCCGAATCGGGCGTCTGCGCCGTTATTGGCAAACGTTTTGGTGAGGTCAACCGCCGTGCCATCGGCACGCTTCATTGCCACCGTGGCTTTGGAGACATCGGCTTGGGGATTCAGGATGTTGATCGACCAACGATCCGGAGCCACCTGGTAGGGGACGAAGCCCTTCGGCGGCCAGGCAACAAAAGGATCGCGGGTGACTGCGTCGGGCTTCGAGCCCGTGCCCTTGAATAAGCTATACGTGGTCCGGCCGGTAATCTTGTCCGGTACGGGGGCGTCACCAGTGCCGAACGCCGTGAGGGTGGGCTGCAGCACCAGCGTGCGGTGCCCAACCTGAGGCGCGCTACCGACTATCGCGTCGAAGATCATGCCGTCGATGTTGTCCGGGCCGCCCCGGGTGCTGGTCCAGATGTTGGATGTGCTGGTTCCATCCAGGGCGGTTTGGGTGAAGCAAGGAGCGTTGGCCGGCGGATTGTGCGGGTCCGGAGACCTGAAATTTGCCGCAGAACTGGCGGCGGTGATCAACGCTCCGGCCTGAGCGGGTATGCTCGCCGCATCGTCCAAAGTAAGGAGCGGAACGCCCGCCATATCCCGGAAATAGTTCACCCGCTGCAAGGTCAAGGCGCGGAAGGCAGGCGAGACATTGCCGGGGACGCACCCCGCGATGTTGCCGTCCCAGCCGGAGAGCGGAAAGTTGTTGATCACGTACTGATTGTTGTAAGAGGCGAGCACGGCGGCGCGGTCGGATGTATCGAGCGCGGCTTTCTGCCTTTCAGCAAACGGTGTGGACTGAGCGCGACCTAAGCTGGACTTGTGGAGCACCTGCGAGTCGGCGCAGGGAGCGACGGTGAGCGTGCCGCGGTTGTTCGAGGCGAGGCAATAGGCCGGGTCGATTGCGGTTGACCAGATCCCTTCCGGGTGAGCGATCCAGTGCTGGCCGGCTTTCCATTGATAGGCGGACGCCTGAACGGTAGGGAGCTGATCCAAATTGCCCTCTACAGTCAACACCATCCCGGGGGATTGTTCCAACAGGACGATGCGTCCGCTCGATGCGGAGAGCGCCAACGTCGCCCAAGCGGCGATGGCGGTAGCTTTCAGATAGGTTGCCATGCAGGAGAATGCGGATTTTTCAGCCGCAGGCAATCAAGTCAGTTACTTAAGTTTCATTAATGATAGCGGGCCTCTGTGAATACCTCCAAAAGTTAGTTTAAGTTACACTAGACTAAACCGTCATGGAAGCAGATGAGCTAACAGCTGTTCAGTTGACTCGCATGCTGCAGGCTTGGACCTCCGGCGATGCATTCGCCCTGGAGGAGCTCACGCCGATGGTTTATGCCGAGCTTCGCAGGATTGCGCGTCGGAACATGGCGGGAGAACGGGAAGGGCATCTCCTACAACCATCGGCGCTGGTCAACGAGGCGTTTATCCGCCTGCTCAATGGCGCGCCTATCAATTGGGCCAATCGGTCCCACTTTTTTGCCATCGCTGCCCGGCTAATGCGGCAGATCCTCATCGACCTGGCTCGCGCGGAGGCTGCGGGAAAGCGTGGGCATGGCAGCCGGCATGTGGCGCTTTCCGACGTGAAGGAATTCGTGCGGGGAGAAATCAGCTCGATCGATTTCGTCGATCTGGACGAGGCTCTGAATGAGCTTGCCAAGCTGGATGCGAGGCAGGCGCAAATTGTCGAGCTTCGATACTTTGGCGGTCTCGATAACGGGGAAATTGGGAATGTATTAGGGATCTCGGAGCCCACAGTCGTCCGAGACTGGCGAGTGGCGCGAGCTTGGCTATACCATCGGCTGCGGTCCCTTGGCAACCTGCTCCCAACATGACCACGGACGATTACCGTCGCGCGGGCCAGTTATTCGATCAGCTTCGCGAGCTTGGTTCCAGCGAACGGATAGCGGCTCTCGAAGCGGCCTGCGGCGGGGACGTGGCGATCCGCGAACAGGTGCTTGCGCTGCTGAGCGCCGACGGCCGAGCGAGCGATGGAACGTTTCTGGAGCAGCCGGCGATGGCTGATGCGGCTCGGTTCTTGTCCGACACGGTGCAACTGCCCGCTCCCGGTACCCAGTTTGGAAATTATCGTTTGGGCTCCCGGATCGGAGTAGGCGGAATGGGTGTTGTCTTCGAAGCCCAGGATTTGCGCCTCCACCGCCGTGTCGCGATCAAAATTCTGCCGCCCGATTATGCCGGGGAAGGCGGCAGTCGCATCAAGCGGTTCCAGCAAGAGGCCCAAGCTGCCTCTGCACTCAGCCATCCGAACATCGTGGCTATCTTCGACGCCGACTGCGAGCAGGGATGTCATTACATCGCGATGGAATTCGTCGATGGCAAGACTCTGCGTGAGCTGATCGCGTCGAAAACTCCTGCAATCGACCGCAAGACGTTGCTCGATGTCATCGCCCAGACTGCCTCGGCGCTGAACGCCGCTCACGAAGCTGGCATCGTGCATCGCGACATTAAACCCGAGAACATTATGGTCCGGCCGGATGAGATCG
>JANXQZ010000807.1 GCA_025353235.1 Bryobacterales bacterium | reverse complement strand
GCCGCTGCGTGGTCGTATAGCCGCTGCTCACCTGCTGAAAGTAGAGCCCGTAGGGCTTGTTCCGCCGCTTTACTTCCTCGATCAGCATTTGACGCAACCGCGCCTCAGTCACCTGCTTCTTGGATTCGACAATCAGATTCGATTGGCGCGACACCACCTCGGCGCCAGCCTGTCTGCGGCCATGACCATTCGAGTGCTCGAATCCCGCGATGGGCGAGCGCGACATCAGGAACGACTTCAAAATGCCGTTCTCCACAATCGTGACGGGGCGGGCTTTGACGCCCTCATCGTCGTAGCCGTAGTTGCCATTCAGTTCCACCGAACCGATCCGGCTCCGAGTAGGGTCGAACACGACTGACAGAAAATCCGGCAGCACGCTCGATCCTACGCTGGCTGTGAAGGTCTGCCCCTCGCCTTCATCGCGCTGGCGATGTCCCTCAATGCGATGTCCGAAAATTTCATGAAAGAACACTCCCGATGCGCTGCCCTGAAGTATTGCCGGGCCGATAAAAGGATCCACCACGGGAGCATGCAACAGAGCAGTCAGGTCCGATCCGACTTTATCGATGGCGGCCTCGATCTCGGCAGCTTTGGGAAACCCGCCCGCATCCTTGGCTTGAAAGCTCTGGGTGGCCGCGAGGTCCATGCCATCGGCCGCCTTGCCTTGCGCCGTGATGGAGAGTGTGGCAAAAGTTCGGCCATGCTGCAGACGCGTCCCGTCGGTGGTGATCAGGTATTTCGTCTCGCGCCGAACGGACAAAGAAACGTTGGAGTTCAGCACGTTCGGATATTTCGACATGCCTGCGGACCACTTTCGCAAGCGGCCAGCCCATTCCTCTTCGGAGAACTTGATGGTGGGAACCTTCTCGTCATGCACAGAAGGTTCTTCGCTGCTGAAGTCGTCTGACAGATCCTTGTCTGCGACCTTCACTTGGGCGTTGGACTTGATCTCGCCCAGGCGCTGCGCCGCTAGCCGATAAGTGCGGTCCGTCTCAAGCCAGATGCGCTGCCGGAGAGCGGCCGGCACGTCGTCCAGCGGAATGGGCGACCCTGAAGTGAAGCGCGCCCGCTCGCCTCTGATCATGTGGTAATTATCAAGCTTCGGACTGCCGACGCGGATCGTTATATCGAGCGAGCGAGTGTGGGCCTTGCTCTTGCCGTGCAGAACGCCGAGGCTGGATGAGAGAGACTGGCTTTCTTCCTCGCTGACCGCGTAAGCCATGAAATACGGAGGCGGATCGGCCTTCTGTTTAAGCGCTGTAAAATTGCGCTGAAGCTCGTCATTCAAGATCTGGGGCAGGTTCTGGGCAGGCGCAAGAAGACCGCAAACTAGGAGAAGAAACAGGGAACGCACTAGCTTCCAGGATACCAGTGCCTCTGGAGCAGCCAAGGCCGGATTCGGATACAATCTTGACATGCGTGAACTACTGCTCGCTTGCCTCTTAGCCGCCTCGGCCTGCGCGCAGACCGCTGAGTTCGGCAGCTTCACCAATTCCGACGACGTCGGCGCTCCTCCCCTGAAGGGCTCAGCGGAGTTTGACGCCTCCACCGGACAGTACAAGATCAAGGGCTCAGGCAGCGATATTTGGGCCAAGGCGGATCAGTTCCACTACGTTTGGCGGGAAATGTCCGGCAACTTCGCGGTCACCGCGACAGCAAAATTCCTCACTGAGGGAATCGGGCACCGCAAGGCTGTGATCATGCTCCGCAAGAGCCTCGATACCGATTCACCATTCGTCCAACTCGCCATCCATGGCGACGGCACGCCGTCGGTTCAGTTCCGCACTACCAAGGCCGACAACACCAACACAGTTGATTTTCCGATAGAAGGTCCGGGGACGTGGAAGCTGAAGCTGGTCCGGCAGGGCAGTACCATCACCGTGTGGGTCGCCAAGGATGGCGCGCCGTTGAGAGAACTGGGACATACGGCTAATCAGTTGGGCAGCCCTGTATTAGTCGGACTGGGGGTTAGCTCGCATACGCAGGAGGCCACCACTGTTGTGTTGTTTTCGGATGTTTCCGTGGAACAACTTCCAGGTCGGAATTAGTTCAACGAGAAGGTCCATGTCTGGCCTGTAGGAATTCGTTGCGCCGCCCCCAGGGTCCAGATGTTTGGACCGGGCTTGTAGGCATCGTCGAGGAAGAAGCATTTTCCGACTTCGATGACTTCGCAGGTGCCTGCTACTTTTTTCTCAGCGGTAAGGCACTCGAAACCGATCTCGGCGATTTGATCTGCCTTGGTATTGGGCGGCAGTTCGACGGTGGTGCGGACCCAACCGTCGCGAGTGATCGCATAGTCGGCGCGGCCCACGAATCCGCTATGCCAGCGCGACTCGTTTTTCAGATGGACCAGGAAGCCCACGGCTGAATCATGGTTTGCCACGTTCGCTTCGAAGTAGAGATAGTTTTTGGGGTCGCTTACGTTCTGGCCTTGCACTGTTCCGTAGGCGCGCAGCTTTTCCTCGCGCTGTAGTTCCTTGGCCATGATTTGGTAGGCGTAGGGTCGCTCGTCCATAACTTGCTCGCGCGAATGCTTTGCTAGATCCACCAGAACCGGCG
>JANXQZ010000691.1 GCA_025353235.1 Bryobacterales bacterium | reverse complement strand
GTGCCGGACTTCGTCGAATAATTCGCCATGCCGCCGCCGACATAGGAAAATTCCGCATCGAAGTTCTGGTTCGCCTGCTTCACTTCGGCTACCGAGTCGAGGTTGGGGTTAATTACGATAATGCCAAGAATCGGATCCTGGTTTGTGGTTCCATCCAGTTCGTAGCCCATCGCGTCGAACAGCTGGCCGTTGACAACCATTTGGATGCTATTCTGCGGATTTTCGTCCGAAGCATGCTGCCACCCGATTTTCGCCGTTCCAGGGTTCAGCAGTTCCATCGACTGGAGATTGCGCCCGATGTTGGGCAATTCGTTGATTTCTTTCGCCGTAAAGGTCTGCGCGATATCGGCCCGATCCGCTTGGAGCAGGGGCGCGGCGGCAGTGACTTCCACTTCGGTGGCCACATCGCCAACCCTAAGCACGGCGTCATACCTCACCGCGTCATTCACTCGAACTTCCAGGTTGTTCGATACTACTTTTTGGAAGCCGGGAGTCGCGATCGTGATCGTGTACGTGTCCGGAATCAGCTGCCCTTTATTGTAATTTCCCGACGCGTCCGAGGTGACTTCGAAAGAGGTGCCCTTGTTTACGTCCTTGATGGTAATCTTTGCGTCGCCTATCGTTGCTCCGGTAGGGTCAGTGACTGTTCCGAAAATACTGCCGAAGGTTTGCTGAGCGTAGCTGGCGGACGTGCTCAAGAAGAGTGCCAGCGCAATACCCAACATGGGAATGTAGCGACGATGGCTGTACATGGCCTCGGTTCTACCTTTTTTTGTCATTTAGTCCTTAAGAAAGTGGTCGCGGTGCCGCGATGCGGGATGCTTTCGTCCTGGGGTTGGACAGCGCGAGCGAACGACGCTGCACAAGGTTCCACCGAACTTCGGCGAAATGAACAGAGCCAATCTGTAAACTGCGACACGGCAAATGAAGACCCCAGCATCCGGCACGAGTTGGATGGCCGCCAAACCCGCCGGATGGCGATTTGGTTTAGGCAATCGAACCGCAACGGTCCTTTTATAGAACTATATAGAAACCGGCTAAGATTGTCAATGTTACTATTCTTTAATGTTACCGTTTTTTTAAATCCGTGCTCGTTCTCGCCGCTGCACTCCGAAAAAAACATGGAGAATGCTGGCGGTGGCGGCGCAGTGCAAAAAGCCGGGTCATCGGGTGCCGTAACATAGGAGCGAAGGCGTCAATTGTGGAGGGAATGCGATGGCGGAAGCCACTCTGTTGAAACGAGCTAAGTCCAGGCGAGGGGAAGGTCTCAGCATCTTCAGCGATCTCGTTTACGTTAAATTGGGTGCTCAAGAAACTGGCGGGCACTACTCTCTCATTGAGAACGTGACGCCCCCGGGTGGGGGGCCTCCTCTCCACGTGCATCATCGAGAGGACGAGGGATTTTACATCCTCGAAGGCGACTACCTTTTCGAGGCCGATGGAAAGAGATTGGAAGCGCATGCCGGCGATTTCGTTTTCATTCCGCGAGATACCCCGCATCGTTTCCGTAACATTGGCACTACCACGGGTACTATGCTTCTAACTCTGGAGCCAGCCGGTCTGGAGATCTTTTTCGAGGAGTTGGCCGCGATACCGGGTCCGCCGGATCCGGCGAAGCTTGCACCTATTTTCGTCAAGTATGGGCTGGAATTACTCGGTCCGCCCTTGGGCGATAGTTGACTAAGATAGAGTGTAACTAATCAAGCCTGTTCACAGTATTTGCCACGGTAGGCGAACAGCCAATCTCAAAGAACTCGCGGGCGCTCTCTTCCAGGCCTTGCGACAATTCCTGGATCATCGACAGGCAGACCATTCGCTCCTCGAAGCCAATGTCGCACGATTTCATTCGCGAAGTCACACGCCGAATCAACGCGAGGCGCTTTTCGAAGGTCATCGCAATTTCTCCGATGTTGCCGTTCACGAAATCGATGGCCGCGTACTGAGCCCGTTGCAGTTCGTGCGGCGACCAGCGAGTAAAATCGGGCAGTAAGTGCTCACCCATAATTCGAGACAATCGGCCTGAGAGTCCGATATCCTTTGAGTTAATTTCCGAGTAATATCAATCTGACAGCTTACACCGATACTTGTCAAGCTCGGATACATCACTAGTGCTCGATGGTCCTTTTAGTTCTCACAACATTTAATGTGACAAAACAGTGGACTCGCGCCGATTCTCGGTTAAAATCTTATTTCAACGTCTTTTGAAACATTCAAAGCACCATGCGTGCCCGCTTTTGCCGTGCCCTCCCGAGCCAAGCCGCTCAACTATGAGACCCCTCAACGGGGAAGGAGTACTATCATGAAATTCTTCTGGGTGCTTTTCTTGGTTCTTTCGGCTAGTACGGCCGCCTTAGCGCAGTCGCAAGCCAACACTGGGACGATTGAAGGCGTGATCGAGGATCCTTCAGGACAGCCAATCCCGGGCGCCAGCGTCAGTGTTCTGAACCTGGGCACAAATTTTGAGCGGGCCCTCACCACCGATCAAGCAGGTCGATTTCGGGGCGTCCTGCTTCCGCTCGGCAGCTATAAAATCACGGCTAAGGCCAGCAACTTCGGCACTCTAACCCGCACTGGAATCGATCTTGAGGTCGGCCAGACTGTTAATCTCATCTTGGGCTTGACCCTGGCAAACGTGCAGCAAACGGTCAG
>JANXQZ010000690.1 GCA_025353235.1 Bryobacterales bacterium | reverse complement strand
CACCGACTCCTCCGTCCCGGAGCCCGTCAGGGAATTCCCGTACGAGTGCCCTTTTCCGTAAAGCAACGCAGGCAACACCCGCAGGCCCATTGCGATGCCCGTCACCTTCTCGCGTTGAATGGCGGCGAGTTGCAGTTTCTGCTGACGCGCGAAGTCGTCCTGCGGGAAACCAGGGTTCAGGATCATATCGGCATACAGCGCAAGGGACGGATCCACTTTGACTTTCAGAGCGGAGAGCCCGACGATCGACGAATCGAGATTCGAGTACGCGCTCAACTGGGCACCAAGCACTCCCTGCTCGTCGCTGATTTGCATCGCAGTTCGGCTCTTGGTGCCACCCGTCAGCAGGGCTGCAGTTGCCTGAGCTGTTCCTGGCAGAGCGGATTGGTCTGCGGCAAACCCGGCATCGAGAACCAGCCAGAAATTCACGATCGGAGTTTCGTGCCGTTCCGCCAGCACCACTTTCATCCCGTTGGCAAGCGTGGAATGCTGAAGCTTGGGCAGCCGCAATTCCGGGAAAGCGCCTAATTCGGGCAGCTTTGAGCGATCCGCCCCGGTCTTGGCAGTCTCGTACTTGGGGTATGGGTGGACTTCGAGAATATAGGCCCCATCCGACAACCATCGCCTTCCCGCAGACCGAAGGTCTTCCGGCATAGCCCCCTCGATGCGTTTGAGGCTAGCCTTGTATGCGTCGGGGCTGCCCTGGTACACCTGGTTGACGGCTAACAGATCCGACTTTCCCCCGAAGCCTCCTACGCGTTCGATCCCGCGCAAGAACCCGGCCAGCCTCTGGTTTTTAACGCGCTCCATCTCCAGCGCGGTGGGGCCGCCCTCAAGCAGACGCGCTAGTTCCTCGTCGATAGCCCGATCTACTTTGGCCAGATCGTCGCCTGGGCGAGCAGTCGCCTGAATCCGGAATTGGCCGCCGATCTCCTGGGCTGCGTTGAAGGCGCTCACATCCGTCGCGATCTGATCGTCGTAGACCAGGCGCTTATAAAGCCGCGAACTCTTGCCCTCCGAGAGAACCCGGCTGAGCAGGTCCAGGTAATCGGCGTCCGGCGAGCCGTTCTGCGGAACGTTCCAGACCTTGTAGATTCGCGCTTGCGGAACGCGATCCTGAGCTACCTGACGGTGAGCGCCGCTCATCTTCGCAATCCAGACGCGGTTAGCGGCAATCGGAGGCCCGGCCGGGATATCGCCGAAGTACTTCTCAACCTTTTGCCGCGCTGTGTTCGCATCAATGTCCCCGGCGATGGAGAGAACCGCGTTGGAGGGCCCGTAGTAGGTCTTGAACCACTCCTTCACATCGCCAATCGAGGCTGCGTTCAAGTCGTCCATCGACCCGATTACTGTCCATGAGTACGGATGGCCAGCCGGATATGTAGCCTTGGTGATCAACTCATACGCAATCCCGTAAGGCTGGTTTTCACCCTGGCGCTTCTCATTCTGAACAACACCGCGCTGAAGATCCAGTGTCTTCTGGTCAATTGCCCCAAGTAGATGCCCCATGCGGTCCGACTCAAGCCATAAAGTGTAGTCCAGAGCCGAAGTAGGCACATTTTCAAAATAATTGGTTCGATCGGAATTGGTGGTGCCGTTCAGGTCGGTTGCTCCGATAGGCTCCATGGCCTCGATATACCGGTGCTGGTGGTGTTCGCTCCCACCGAACATCAGATGCTCGAATAGATGCGCAAACCCGGTCTTCCCTGGCAACTCGTTCTTCGATCCGACGTGGTACCAGGTGTTAACAGCGACAATGGGCGCCTTGTGGTCCTCGTGTACGATCAACGTCAGACCATTTTTCAAAACGAACTTCTGGTAGGGAACATCGACTGTGGCCACCTGTCCATTCATCGCCGAACAGACCAGGACGAATACTGCAGCGAGCATCGCGCGCATGGGGTTTAACCTCAACTCAGAATAAGTGGTCTGGATACGTGCGGTCAATGGCCGCGAACTCTCTCACGCCTCTCAATCAACCCTTAAAACCGTATCTTCCCGGCGAACTCAAAATCTCTAGGATTTCCGGCACTCGTGATTGTTCCGAAGGCGGCGCTGCCGAACGAGCCATTCGGATCGTTAAACGGTGGAGTATTGCTGATGTTGAAGGCTTCCGCGCGGAATTCAAAGTTCACCCGCTCCGAAAGCCTAAAGGTCTTACCCACCATTAGGTCGGCGTTCTGAAGCCCCGGCCCCCGCACCGGATTACGCGAACTGTTGCCGATCGCATATTGTCCGGCAGCGATGAATGCTGACTTGTCAAACCAAGCGGAAGCGCTTCGATTGGCTAAGGCGTTCGGATCGCTCACACGGTTCGGCCGCTGAACGGCGTATCCGAATGCGGACAGGTTATTGGTTGCCTGGGTTACGGGAACCGCGTCGCCCGCTTGGATCCGCATGAGACCTGCGATCTGCCAACCGGAGATCCTGCGCCACCGGGGAACTTGATACACCCAGCCTGCCGAAAAAACTCGCGGGATGTCTCCGCTCGAAACATCTCTTTCAAGCCTTCGATTGAAGGCGTCGGCGGCTCCGATCGTGGTTAGCGTGGGTCCGGTGAAGATGGTTTGCGAGAAGTAAGTCGAGGCGTCGTCGATGAGCTTCGAGAACGTGTAGGCGAACGTGAGTGTTAGACCGTGGGACAGGCGCTTCTCTAGCTTCGCTTGCAGCGCTTCGTATTCGGAATCGGCCACATTGTCTCGGAAGAGGGCTACGTTCGTGAATCGTGGATAGGCGCGCAATAGTTGCTGCTTGGTAATGGTCTGCTGTCCCAATGACGACGAAGCTGAGATCCCGCCGAAATAGGGGTTTGGCACCTTCAGCACCAAAGCCGACCCCAAGGCCAAGTTCGCCGCAGGCAATTGGTTGAGATTCGACTCCGGCAGACCCAGGTGCGTGTTTTTTGATCCGAGGTAGCCGACTTCCATATTTAGGTCGCGTCCAAAGGTTTTCTGCACCGTGAAATTCCACTGCTGTGAATATCCAGACCCCACCTTTCGATCGACCCCGAATACGCCCTGCCCCAACCCTGAGTTGGGATTCGCGGACGAAACCTGGACCGACGGACCGTCTGAAAGCCTGAAAGCCGCGTTGATGTTGTCCTGCGACTGCTGACCGACCGTTTGCACGAACGGGAACTGCGGCACTGTAAACGGCGTGGTAATGCCGGTCTGCTCGAACCAGACCAAGCCATAGCCCGAACGGATCACCCAGGAGTCTGCAAGCCGATAAGCAAGACCCGCGCGCGGTCCGAAATCGCAGCACTCCAGTTCCCGCGCCGTATGGGGAAAATCGAGCACCTGCGTTTTCAGATTAAAAATAGCGCCGTGATTATTTGCTTCCGTCGAGGGGAAGTTGAGAGTATAGCGAACCCCGAGATTCGCCGTGAGGCGATCCGAGATCTTCCAATCGTCTCCCGCAAAGAATTCCGCGATATGCGCGCGCTCTAGAAGGGCCTGCTTCTGAATGTCAATGCTGAAGGCGTTCACTTGGCCGAGCAAAAACGAAGCCAAAGAGTTGCCACCGGCTCCGGCGGAAGTATTTGTGCCAGTAGTGGTAAAGGCGTACGAGCCAGTCGGGTTGGCTGGATTAACAATGTCGAGGGCCTCGCGCCGAAGATCCATTCCAAACTTGATCGTATGTCTTCGGTGAACGATCGAGAACGTGTCGAGAAACTGCGTGACGGATGTCGTGAAGTTTGTGTTGGCGGCAGTTGTAGGCCCGATCTGCTGATAACCGGTCACGGTGAAGATCGGGAGCGTAGAGGGGAAAGAGCTTGCCGGCGCGCCAGGGACCGCGATGCCCCCGTTCTGGAGGGAAGTTTCCTTTACGTCCCGGCGGGTGAACCCAAAGCGAGCTTGGTTCAGCGCGGACGGCGAAAGCGTCCAGTCATATTCCGACGCTACTCCATACCCGCG
>JANXQZ010000689.1 GCA_025353235.1 Bryobacterales bacterium | reverse complement strand
ACTTGGCCTGGAAAGCTTGGTCGCCGACAGCCAGAACTTCATCGATGATGAGAATGTCGGGGTTCAGATTGACAGCGACCGAGAACGCCAAGCGGACGGCCATTCCGCTGGAATAGGTTCTCAGCGTCTCGTGGATGAACTCGCCGACGCCCGAGAATTCCACGATCGAATCGAACATCCGATCGGTTTGCTTGCGGCTAAACCCCAGCAGCGCCGCATTCAGCCGGACGTTTTCGGCTCCCGTTAGGTCGGGATGAAAACCAGAACCCAGTTCCAGAAGAGCCGCCACCTTTCCGGTTACCGTCAACTCACCTTCTTCGGGTTTTGCAAGGCCGGTGATGAGGCTTAATAGCGTGCTCTTCCCCGCCCCATTTCCACCGATCACGGCAACGCTCTCGCCATTGAGCACGCTGAAGCTAACATTTCGAAGAGCGTAAAACTTGCTTTCTGGACGGGGTCGCCAGAAATCCGTCAGGTGGTCGCGGATCAGCTTCCCTGCTATGTGGCGGCGAAATGTTTTCGATACTCCCCGACAGGAAATTACTTGCATGCTTGCACTACAGATGATCGTACAGGCGTGTTTTGAATTTTCGAAAAATAAGGAAGCCGACGACAAACGTTGCGAACGATACCAGAGTTAGTTTGGTAAGCAAGGTGGCCGGGGGTGCCTGGGCCTGCAGAAGAATGTCGCGCAAGGCGAGGACTAGCGCGGCTACTGGGTTGAACTGGTAGATTTCCTTAAATCGAGGAGGGATCACTGAGAAAGAATAAAACGTGGGAACCAACCAAAACAGAATCGTGTTGAATGACTCCACGAAGTATCTCGTATCTCGCACGTAGATAAAGAGGATAGAAAAAGCCAACGCCAATCCGCACACGAAAACGATCTCTAAACCCCACACCACCGGCAGCCAAAACCATTGCATGTTGACGTGCAGTCCGAAGACAAGGGTGGCGGCGAGCAGGAGTCCAATCTGAATCAGAAGGTGGAGGCAATTCGAAAGCACGCTGGAAATTGGGATCACCTCGCGGGGCACGGGCACGCGCTTGATCAATCCGGCGTTATCCACCAGCGACGTTGTGCCGTTGATCCAAGCCAGGCTGAAGAAGTTGAACGGGACCAGTCCGCACAGCACGAAGACGGGGTAGTTCGGTTCGTGGTTGGGAAAGATCTTAGTGAATACGAAGGTTAGCACGCCCATCATCACCATGGGATTGAGCAGCGACCAGAATACGCCCAGAGACATATGCCGGTAGCGAAGTTTAAAATCCTTCAAGATGAGGTTCGAGAGAAGAAAGCCGTAATCGCCATTCCACATGATTCAGAGAAGGAGCTAGGATCTCGATTGTAGCAGCATGGGTCTGCGAGCGATCAGCATCAGCCCTAGTGCGAGCGTCCCTACTGAAATCCACTGCGTCAGCGAGAAGCCAAAGTGAGTGGCTTGCTCGTGGTTGCGGACGAATTCAATCAAGAAGCGCACGATGGAATAGAGAATGAGATAGAGGCCGAACACTTCACCTGCGGCATGGGGCTTGCGTATGCGCCAATAGAGAAAGCCAAAGATCGCCGCGTTGGCTAAAGATTCGTAGATTTGAGTCGGGTGCAGCGGGATGTTGAGCGGCACGCCCGTCAATTGGTTCGCTTCGGGATTGGTGAAGGTCACGGCCCAGGGCCGGTTGCACTCGGTTCCCCAACAGCATCCCGCAGCGAAACAACCGAGGCGTCCGATGGCATGGCCCAGTGCAATGCCTGGCGAGAAAACGTCGAAAGTGTCCAGGGCTGGCAGATTCACCCTGCGGATGTAGAAGATAGCGAAGATCAGCGCCAGGATAAAGCCGCCCTGATACACTCCGGCTGCCTGGAGGGTGCTCATCGTAAAGATAGAACGCGGGTCACTCCAGTATTCGTGAAAATTGAACAGAAACATCAGCAGCTTCGCGCCTGCTAGACCGGCGAGAGCGCAATAGATGGCTAAATTGGTGACTGCTTCGGGATTCAGTCCCGCTTGTTTGGCGAGCCGCACGGTCAACCCCAGGGCGGCTAGTAATGCCAGCGCGACGAGCACTCCGTAGGTTGGCAGGAAGAAGGAGCCAATGGAGATTAATTTAGGG
>JANXQZ010000675.1 GCA_025353235.1 Bryobacterales bacterium | reverse complement strand
GGCGCGACCTTCGTGGACGCCTTTACAACAGCTCTTACCAGCCTGATTCAGAAAGGCAAATAGAACACCTCGGCCGCGCGGTTCCGCATCCTTGTGATCCGCGCGGTCTGATACGCTGGTGAAGGGATGAGCTATCCGTTGCCACCAAACGAGGCTGATCGGCTCGGCGAGTTGGATCGCTATGAGATCCTATCTACTTCACCAGAGCCCGAGTTTGATCGCTTCACCCAGCTAGCCGCCCGCCTCTTTCACGCCCCTATCGCGATCCTCAACCTCATCGCCGAAGACAAGCAATTTTTCAAGTCCTGCTTCGGTATGGATCTTAGCGAGACGACTCGCGACATTTCCATCTGCACGTGGGCGATTCTCTCCCCCGAAGTGATGGTGATGCCTGACGTTCGGGATGACCCCCGCTTCACTTGCAATCCATTCGTGTTGGCCGAAAATGGCATCCGTTTCTACGCCGGCGCGCCTCTGATTACTCCTCGAGGCTTCAATTTGGGAACGCTTTGCGTCATTGACTCGAAGCCCCGCCATGAGGGATTAAGCGCAGACGATATCTCGACGCTCCAAGATCTTGCCGCGCTGGTGGTGTCCCAGTTGGAGCTTAGACTGGCTATGCGGGAAGCCGAGAGGGCGCACGCGCGTGAACGTGAGAGCGGTCGTTTGCTGGCCGAAAGAGCCCGCTTCGCACTTCTTGGGGCCGATGTTGGCGTGGCGCTCACGGACACCGAAGATCTGTCAACATGTCTGAGCGGCTGTGCTAAAGCGATGGTGCGCAACCTGGATGCAGCCTTCGCGCGCGTTTGGACGTTAAACCCGGCGGGCGACACTCTGGAATTGCAAGCCAGCGCAGGGCTGTATACGCATCTAAACGGAGCCCACGCGCGCATCCCTGTGGGAAAGTTCAAGATCGGCCTGATCGCTGCCGAGCGGCGACCCCATCTCACAAACGACGTGGTGAACGATCCTCGAGTAAGCGACCGCGACTGGGCTCGCAGGGAGGGCATCGCCTCCTTCGCCGGATACCCGCTGGTGGTGGAAGATCAGCTCATGGGCGTGCTGGGCATGTTTGCGCGGGATCCTATGCCGGTCGAGGCGCTGGGAGCTTTGGATTCAGTGGCCCACAGCATCGCGGTCAGCATCTCGCGAAGGCGCGAAGAAGCGGAACGGAAGCGAATCGCGAAGGAACTGGCCTGCTCCAACGCCGACCTCGAAAAATTCGCCTTCGCCGCGTCCCACGACTTGAAGGAACCCCTCCGCATGGTGCACAGCTACGCGCAACTGCTGGCCCGCAATTACAAAGGGCGCCTGGACGAAGACGCAACCCTCTTTATCGAGTTCATCCAGGACGGAACCAGCCGCATGAACGCGATCATTCAGGGGCTGTTATCGTTCGCAACGGTGGGTCATGACGAGGAAGAGTTTCAGTTGATCGACTCCGAAGAATCGCTATCCCAAGCGCTGACGAATTGCAAAGCCCTAATTGAGGAGAGTCGGGCGGAGGTAGTACGGAGGCCGCTCCCACGCGTTCGGGCCAGTTTGTCTCAGCTTACTTCGGTGTTCCAGAATCTGATTTCCAACGCCGCAAAGTACCGTCGCGCCGATGCGCCCCGCATCGAGATCGGCGCGCGGAAGCACGAGAAGGCTTGGATGTTTTCCGTTCGCGACAACGGGGTCGGGATCCATCCGGATTACCATCAGAAGATCTTCGAAATGTTCCAGCGCCTCGACCGTACCCGCTCCCGCGGTGCCGGCATCGGACTCGCTCTGTGCAAGCGCGTGATCGAAAACCACAATGGACGCATCTGGGTGGAGTCGACCCCTGGGCAAGGTTCGACTTTTTTATTCACCATCCCGGCCTAGGAGGATTCGTGAATCGACGCTACTTTCTAATGGGTTCCGCCGCTGCGAGCGTGGTGACC
>JANXQZ010000663.1 GCA_025353235.1 Bryobacterales bacterium | reverse complement strand
TGGAGGGCGAACGTATAATTAGCAAATCCGAATCTTGTGAGTCGACGATGAGGCCCGCTTTGCCAAGCCACTGTCCATCTGATCCGGACCAGTGCGGCCAAGAGTTTTTTAGCCTTCACCGAAGGCCAATAACTCATGCGGAGGAGAAAACCTTTTCGAACGGTTGCGGGACTTCCTCCCCGTGGTCAATGCAGTCGGCGGCGACACGTAAAGCCAGCGCTCTTACGGCTGAAATTGCGGCGTCGCGAGTCGGGCCATAAGCGATCACTCCGGGCATCGATTCGACGTCAGCCCACCAACGACCGTCGTCTTCTTGCCCCAGAACGATAAGAATCGAATCTGGTGAGATGGTTTCCATCTGTCTCGCGATCCCCCGCCCATAGTATAACGGTCCTCGTCGGTTTATTAACCGAGCGGCAGCATGAGGCAGGCCTCGCAACCCGGTCCGCTGGCGGCGTTCATCAGCGTGAGCGTCCCCCCATGCGCCTCCGCGATTTGCCGGCTGAGTACCAGACCGATGCCGGATCCGCCTGGCTTCGTTGTGAAAAATGGCACGAATAAGTTGGCCGTGTTGGCAAGCCCGTGGCCTTCGTCCCGGATCCAAATCACCAGGTTTGCATTTTGCCGACGCCATCCGACCCTAACTTGGCCTCCGGTCTCGAGTGACGCGTCCGCGGCGTTGCGAATCAGGTTGATCAGCGCTTGTTCCAGTTGATCCCCATCGGCGCGGATCGTCAGCTCTGGACCTGGAATCAGTTGGGGCGGCAAACGGGTCTCGAGTCCAGCTACCCGGCGGATCAGCACGCTGATGTCGACCGTTGCCAACGTCGGCTGAGGGAGGCGCGCCAGGCGCGCGTAGGCGCTCATGAATCGGCTGAGTGCTTCGCTGCGGGATGCGATCACCGCAAGGCCGCTGCGCATATCGTCTTCCCAGTCGGAGGCCCGAGGGTTGCGATTCAAGATGGTCTCAAGGCTCCCGGCAATCGACTTAATCGGCGCGAGCGAGTTGTTCAACTCGTGCCCGAGCACTCGCACGAGACGCTGCCACGCTTGCAGCTCTTCTTCGCGGAGCGGACGAGTGAGGTCGGTGAGCACCAGCATCTGATGGGGCAATCCACCTTCGCGAAAGGTGCTGCGGCTGATGCTCCAGCGGCCAGCGCCGCCGGGAAAAGTTCGTTGGACGGTCTGCTGAGGTTCGCCCGCTAGATAAGTTTCTACGCCCAGGGACACTGCGGTCTTGGCCAGGAGCCGCTCTGAGGGTTCACCTAACAAACGCTCGGCGGCCCGGTTCACGAGGCGCAACTTTTGGTCACCGTCGAACGCGAACACGGCAACTTCAATCTCCTCCATTACTTTGCGCAGTAGCGTTGTGGCTTCTAGCGCGCCTAGACGTTGAGACCTGAGCGTGGAGCTCATCATGTTCACTTGCTGCATCACCTCGCTGAGCGAATCGTCTCTGCGGACCCCCCGTGCGCGGATGGAATAATCGCCTTCGCGCATAGCTTCCAGGAGGTTGGCTAGAGTTCGCAAGGGGTTCGCGACGCGCTCGCGCAGAGCGAACGAGAATCCCAGCCAGCAGCCCAGGATGATTACCGAGAGGGTCCACTGCACGCGCGCGTGATTCTCATTCGTCCACAAGATGATCATGGCGGTGAGCACAGCCGGTGCGCCCGCGAGGAGCGCAAGGAGCAGGATGCGCTCTTCGTGAACCAGGGTGGGCTTGCGCAGCTTCACAGCCTGATCACGCGTCCAGAGCCGCCTGGAAAGGCGGCTGCAGCCAGGATTGGCTGCCCCACAAAGCAGCTTCCCCAGTGGGCACAAGAAATCAGGGTTGGGATCACAGGCCGTAACGCTGGAGGCGCCGATAGAGCGCGCTGCGGCTCAGACCGAGCGCGCTGGCGGCATGGCTGACGTTGCCTCCGTAGCGCGCTAGAGACTTCTTGATCAGGAACGCTTCCACTTCCTCGATGCTCATGTCCTCCAGCTTGGGGCTGCCTTCTCTGCCTGTTCGAAGAGCCAAGTCGCCGATATGGATCAGACTATCCTGCGCCATCAATACCGCTCGTTCAATCACATGATTCAGTTCGCGGACATTGCCTTGCCAAGCGTTATCGAGCAGCGACTGCATGGCTGGTGCATCAAACGCCGTGATCTTTTTCCGATAACGCTGCGCGTGCATGGAAAGAAAATGAGTGGCCAGCAGGGGAATATCCTCGCGGCGCTCACGCAACGCTGGAAGATGGATTTCAATCGTGTTGAGGCGGAAGAGCAGATCTTGCCGGAACCGGCCGTTCTCCACCTCTTCGTCCAAGCGGGCGTTGGTGGCGGAGATCACGCGCGCATTCACCTTGCGAGTCTTGGACGATCCCACCCGCTCCATCTCGCCGGTCTCCAGCACGCGCAGCAGCTTGGACTGCAGGTTCATCGGGACGTTGGCGATTTCATCCAGGAAGAGCGTGCTGCCGTCGGCCAGTTCAAAGCGGCCCACGCGGTCCATCTTCGCGTCGGTAAAAGCCCCTTTCACATGCCCGAACAACTCGCTTTCGAAGACGCCTTCAGCGAGGCCGCCAGCGTTGACGGTGACCATGGCTTTGGCGGCTCGTCCAGAGATGGCGTGCAGCGTTTTGGCGACGATCTCCTTGCCTGTGCCGGGTTCGCCTGTGATGAGAATATTCGCGTCCGACGGACCCACACGCGTGATCAGTTGCAACACTGGCTGCATGGATGGCGCTTCGGCAATCATGGTGGGAACGCCCTCGGTTCGCAGCAGGCGATTCTCGGCTTCGAGGCGCATTCCGCGCCGGAGCGCGTTCCGCAACTCGATCTGCGTGCGGACGATGCTGACCAGGCGCTCGTTTTCCCAAGGCTTTTGAATGAAGTCGCGAGCGCCTCGGCGCATGGCTTCCACCGCGAGTTTCACTGTCCCCCACGCCGTCATCACCACCACGGGAAGAATGGTATCGATGGACTGAATGCGCGTGAGCAGATCGAGTCCCTCTTGGCCCGAGGTAGTGTCGCGACTGTAGTTGAGGTCCATGATGACGCAATCGAAATCGCGCGCCTCAATGGCAGATAGGACAGCCGCAGGTGAATGAGCGGATTCGATTTGAAAGCCTTCGCCTTTGAGGAGAAGGCGCAGGGCCTCTAGAACGTCGGGCTGGTCGTCGGCGATCAGGACACGGGAATCTGAATTGGCAGCGAGCTTCATAGGAAAGCGGTTAACTTCAGGATAGCCGCAGAACCGCTTGCTTACGCGCGCCGCCGAAGCTGTATGCTGCCATTTACCGTGATCAGCTGCACTTCCGGTCCGCCTTTCCCGAGGACTCCCGAGGCGGTCTGCCCTGCCGCCTGAGTGCGGGTGGCAAGCGGGAAGTTGGCGACCACTGTGCCGTGGGCGGTACGCCCAAACAGCTTCGCACTTAGGCACTTCGGCAATTCAAGAGTGATTGCGCCATTGACGGTGGAGAACTTTAGACTCCGCCCGGAGCGGGCTCGCCCCATGGATGCCAGTATGGAACCGTTCACGGTTTGGGCTTCACTCTCGCCGCTGGTTCGGATGCGAACGTTGCCGTTTACCGTGTAGCCGGACGCGTCCCCTTCGAGCTCGTTCGCTTCCACGCTGCCATTCACTGTTCTGCCGATAAAGCGAACACCCTTGGGCACGCGCACAGTGAAGTCAACACGCACGCGGGGATCGGCAGCATTGGGATGAAGGGCGCGGAAGGTCAACCCATGCTTGTCTTGCGTGACGGCGATCTGGAGGTCGGACTGTTCCGTTACTACTTCGGCTGTATCACCGAGAGCCGGTTCGGCACGGATAGAGCCGACTGAATTTTGGATCTCAATCGACTGACCTGCTGATAAATGCCCGCCCCAGTGAAATGGAGTTGTGGCCATCCCCGTCATGACAACGAATGTCAGGAACATTGTGTCATCGCAGAGGCAACTGGACTGCCACGGTCTGAACCCTATTTGCCCATCCCGAGCGCAAGGATGATTGCTGCAAGTGTCCGTTCGTGGGATAGCCTGCGGCGAAAGCGGGATGCACGGTACTTCTCTTTTTAGTAGGCACGCCGGGTCGGGCGCGTTTCACAACCAACCTTTTATTCGTGCCGGAGAGCGACCATCGGATCCACCCTGGCAGCCCGGTGCGCCGGGATGTAGCCCGCTAGAGCCGCCGCTCCCCCGAATATGGCCATGACCAGCACAAAGGTGAGTGACTGCAAGGTGACCACGTTGTAGAGCACATGGGACATGCCAACAGTCATTGCGATCGCGACAGGCAGCCCGATCAGAAGGCCAATGCCGGTCATGCTGCAGGATTGGTACAACACCATTTTCAGAATGGCTTGTCGACTAGCCCCCAGACTCATGCGGACTCCAATCTCGCGGGTGCGCTGCACCACGAAAAACGAGCTGATGGAATAGATGCCGGTGATGGCCAGGAGCAAGGCGATTACGGCATACATGCTCATCATCCTGGCCGCAATC
>JANXQZ010000643.1 GCA_025353235.1 Bryobacterales bacterium | reverse complement strand
CTCAAATTGGACAGGTCGCCAGCGGGCAGGGCGTGTCAGGAAGCCAAAGGGCGATCGGAGTGAGCAGCAGCGGCAATGGAGGCGGAAATTCGGCAGGCGGCGCCGTCATTTCTCAGATCGGCCCAGTAGTCGCGAATCTCGATGCGGTGCTGCAGAACACCAGCCTCTTTTCGCACACCACGAGTCCGCAGGTGAACACGGTGCAAAGCCAGACCACGGCTTTGGTGGACACCAGCCATATATTCAACACGTTCGTGCAGCAAGGGTTGGTAACCGGCGGGTATGTTCAGGTCTCGGCGAATGAATCGTATCTCAAGGAGAACACCCCCACCGACATTCTGAATCCGTCGGTCGCGCCGCGGGTTCAAATTTACTTTCAGCATACTTTGCTGCAGGGCTTTGGCCAAAACGTGAACACGCGTTTCATCCGGGTCGCACGCAAGAACACGATCGCGGCGCAACAGACCTATCGGTCGCAATTGCTGAATGTCGTGGTTAATGTGCTCAACCTCTATTGGGATTTGGTGGGCGATACCGAAGATTTGAAAGCCCGGCAGCGGGCTGGCGACTTGGCCGAGAAGTTCTTCCGGGACACGAAGCGGGAGATCGATTTGGGCGTGCTCGCGAGAGTGGAGATCTATCGCGCGCAGGCCGAGGTGGCCACTCGCAAAAGGGAACTCACCTTCGCTCAGACCACCATTCGCCAGCGGGAAAACCTTCTCAAGAACGCGTTGAGCCGCAATGGCATGGAAGATCCTATCATCGATAACGCAGAGATCGTAACGCTGGATAAGATTCAAGTGCCTCCCACTGATGATCTCCCTCCCTTGCGCGAATTGGTGGCTCGGGCTTTGGCGGCGAGGCCGGATTTCGCTGTATCGGCTAGCAATTTGGAGAGCTCTGAAATCTCTGCCTTGGGCACCGCAAATGGTCTTCTGCCGACGGCGCAGGGGTTCGCTTCCACGTACAACAGCGGATTGTCGGGGCTTTCCAATCCGGGGCCTGACGGGATCGCGCCTAACCCGTACTTTGTTGGCGGCCTGGGCAGTGCCCTCGGCCAAGTTTTTCGACGAGACTTTCCTAATGAGAGAGTGGGCGGCTTTATTCAGGTGCCGTTTAACAACCGGATCGCCCAAGGAGATTATGGAATCGATCAGCTTCAATTGAGGCAAACGCAGCTCAGCTCGAGGCGCGATCAGAACAAGCTAGTCGTGGATATTTCGAGCCAGATGGTCGCGTTGCGCCAGGCACGGGCGCGGTATTCCGCTGCACTTGAGACGCGCATCTTGCAAGAACAGCTCTTGGATAAAGAACAGCAGAATTTTAAGCTAGGCGGCTCTACGCTGAATGATCTGATCGCGTCGCAACGCAGCCTGCTGGTGTCGGAGTCAGCCGAAGTGGCGGCTCTTTCTGCGTTTAGCCACGCACGGGTAGCGCTCGATCAGGTGTTGGGCGTCACGCTTGAAGCGAATCATATTTCTTTGGGAGATGCGATAAGTGGACGCGTTGCAGAGGCGGCCAAGCCTTAAGTCTTAGACGGATCTTGGTCTCTTCCGGAGCCTGGCACCGCGGCCCGAATCTGGTACCCTCGAGCAAATGGCTATTCTTCGGATGGAGCACGTCGGCATCGTGGTTGACGACCTCGCAGCCGCGACTGAGTTCTTCGTCGAGCTCGGACTCGTGCTGCAGGGCGAGGGGCCCGTCGAAGGTCGCTGGGTGGACCGCATCGTG
>JANXQZ010000800.1 GCA_025353235.1 Bryobacterales bacterium | reverse complement strand
AACCTGCGGCCGATTGGCAATCGGCCCTCGTCCTGGTCCATTGCCGAGCCGATTAACAATCGGCTGCAGGTTGACAACCTGCCCTACAATATCGTTCAATTTTACGGCCATTTTAGGTCTCCAATAGTAACAGAATCGTGTCGTCTGGATCGCGGTCGAAGAATGGTTTCGACTTCATCCAGCTAAACCAGCCAAGCAGAGGGCCACCCTCGTCCTCCTTGCCCAATTCGCAAACCGGGACGTCTTCCCGCTTGAGAATCAATTGAATCTCAAACTCCAGATCATTCCCGCAGAAGCTTCTGACGATCGCTTGCAGCCCGGGCCAAGCCGATCCCGTAGGCAGGAACTCCCGGTATTTTTCGGCGCTTAAAGGACCGAACTTCAGGCGCACCCGCGAGCCCCGATCCCACACTTCGTCGCCTGCCACCACTCCGAATCCAAGGGAGGCGGACTCGGCAAAGTCCTCGCCTAAGACGCATTGCTCCGGTTCATCCAGCTTGCGCCACGTACCAATGAAGGGTTCCACCTCCACCTGCACGTCGAAGTAGTCTCCGAGCATAGCCTCCAGCGCCAGCGCCGATTTTGGAGCCAAGCCGAATAACCCGGCGTAGAACACGAATAGCTCATCGCGGACCGGCTGGCGCTGCCGCATTCCCGGCGTGCCCAATCCTACCAGCCCAAGCAACGATTGCGTCACCGGATCGTTCCGATCGCGCTCGTATCCGACGGTGAAGTGGTGCTTCTCCCAAGCTTGGTAGAAGAAAGACGTCATGCGGTGATTGAAGAGATCGAAGAAATCGCGGAGGCCCGTGTCATGCAAGCGGACCCGCCCGGCAATCAGCTCGGTCATGTGATTGGGCAGAACTCCGAGAGGGCCAAAGAGCCCCATGAAGTTGACCACCATCTCGGGCGCTTCCTCCGGCCTCTCTTTCAGAGATTGGATCTGGCTGGCGGGAAAGTTCACGGACGCGTGAGCCCCAAAGCGGACGGTTTCATCGCGCGGATTGGCGTAGCGACCCACAGGCGTGCGATCGGGCTGCATCTGGCCGAGCAAGCGAACGGCCTGAAAGAAATCGAACGAATAGGGCTCGCGGAAGAGCATTTCGCGCACTTCCGCGAGCGCTACATCAGGATTTTCTGACCCGATCGGGGCGGCCATTGTTTCAGGATCCTCTTTCTCTGACGTGTTCTCACCACTAGTTGGCTGAAGCTGTTCATGGAAGTGTACAGCCCCAGAAAAACGTCCAGGACGCTTGAAAATGTGTAAGCGCCGGTTCCAGCGAATTGCTCTTCATCCATCTCGATTTCCACGCGCGTGCCGCGTGCGAAGGTGATCCCGTACTCGGAAGACAGCCGGGCGAAGTGCGGACCGCTTTTCAAGTTTAAAATTCCGTCGATTTGCTTTTCCACCGCAAGAGCTCCCGCGAAGTTGTGCAGTCGCAGAATTTCCCGAAAGGCATCCACGCCCTCGGACACCAGCGACAGATAGTTTAGCGATTGCTGCGATATGAGCCGCCACAGGAGGCCGTGGCCCGATGGGGGCTGCAGCGGATCAGTTGGCTTGGTGAGCGCCACGATGCGAGTGATGGGGCCTCCGCTCTCCAGTTGAAAATCGCCTTCTTCATTGCCGAACGGCAGCCGCGCCGGAAGATCCCCGTTGGTGCAAAGCAGCCGGATGGTAACGGAATCGCGGTCGGGTGTCAGCTTCTCGCCGGTGAGGTCGACGAAATTGATGTGTATGTCGGAGCCTTTATTGGCGCGCCAGGCGGACG
>JANXQZ010000600.1 GCA_025353235.1 Bryobacterales bacterium | reverse complement strand
GCTCCTCTCGCTTAAATGAGATTCGATGCTGGGACTAGCGAGATCGCCCCCCAACAGGACATAGATCCGAAACTTTAGCCTGGTTAACAGGATGGAGAAAACCTCGCCACCGAAATTCTCCATTCAACAGTTAGAATATGTGTACGTCTCGTGGAGCCAAAATTCTCCACTCCGAGTTCTCTACACAGCGGGTTTAACGGCGGAATAGTCCGGAGAATGGCCCCGAAACCCGGATCCTTTACCAAGCACCCCTTGCGCTCGATCCTAACCGGCGCTCTACATTCTTAGAAACTCGTCGGTGGTCCTGTTGATCGGATCGAGAACGCCGCTGGGCTGTACAAGGCGTGAACAATCAGACATCCATTGCTTCCAAGTTCTTAATTTGTTCGGTCGTCCGGAAAGCCGTGCTGAGCGAGTTCATGGCCGCCTTGAACGATGTCACGCCTTCGATGTATTTGGTCTTTGTCTTAGCCTCGGTGTCTTTGAGCGCCGCGTCGCACGCGTTGGCCCCCACTCGGGCCTTCACTTGAAACTCCTTCAGCGCTCTAAGCGCATTCTTCACTTCGGTGCGAGCCGCGGCTTTGGTGTACTCTTGCGCTGCCTTGAGCGCGGGACCGGCATTGTCGATCAATTTGAACTTCTTTTCCAGAGTTGGAAATGCCGCGAAGTCTTTTTTGGCCTTCTCAATAGTGCCCTTAACATCCGCTTCGAGAAACAACCATTTAATCCCGGCGGCTCCCGGATTTTTTGTCTCCTGCAGCGCTTTGGCATCGACCGACATTGCGTCCTCAAGCTTCAGCATCTCGCGCATGAAGGTGGCAAATGCCAAGACGATATCCTCGTCCACCCCTGCATCGTACGTGTTCATCTCTTTCCGCACGAAAGCAACGTAGGGCTCTTGCACGGAATGGTACTTGTTCATCGCCTTTTCCAGCGTCGCTCGCTCTTTCTTCTCCAGTGCGTTATCGACCTCTTGGAGCACCGGCGTAAGCCCGCTCGATTTTTGCACAGTGCCGATGATCGCCTTCCTTACGGATTCCTTCGGCCGTTTGATTCCTGCGTCGGTCTCGAACTTTTTCTTGATGACATCCCATGCCTTGACGTATTTTCCCAATGTGTTGCCTCCGTGTATTTAGTTCGTTCTAGAATGCCGTCATCCTATCATGCTTATTTGCCAAGCGGGAGATTGGGGCACTGGAAGCGGTCTGTGTGCGCCTTTAACAGCAGGTCTCAGGCATCGGATGCACAAGACTGATGCGGCCGGGATGCTCCGCGACCAATGCACAGACCATCTGCACGCAGGATGGTCATCTTCTCATGACCATCCTGCGCGCCGACTCTTAGAATTGGTAGCGAAGCGCTACTTGAATTTGCCGCGCGGCCGTTGCATAAGTTACTTGGCCGAACCCGTTTCCGTCATATGCCGTATTGGGGTTCCCAAGACTCACGCTGTTCGGAAGATTGTAAGACTCGGCACGGAACTGGAGCGTATGCCCCTCAAAAATGCGGAAGTCTTTCTGAAGAGCCAAATCCCAATTGTATCGGCCGGGACCGTCGATCACGAACGCTCCGGAGGAGCCGTAGGTGAATTGCGCCGGCAGGCTGAAAGCACCCACGTTAAACCATTGACCCGTGGTTTTAGGCCCGTTGTTCGGGTTCTGCCCCGTTGCGTCGGGACGTTGGTAAGTCCGTCCGACGTTTGCCCGGTCCTGATTGATGCGCGGATTCAGCGGAGCTCCGGTCTGAGCGCGCGTGATGCCCTCGGCCGACCATCCGCCCAGCGCCGCGTTGGTGAATCCGTTCCATCCCGCGCCCCAATGCTTGGCATGCCCGAACGGGAGTTCGTACACATAGGCCAGTTGAAAAATATGGCGCAAATCGATGCTCGAACGGGCCCATTCCTGATGTAAGTTATACGGATTTTGCACCGTGGCTTCCGCCAGCGATGAACTGTTCGACATCGAGCGGCCCCAGGTATAGTTGGCATTGATCTGCAGGCCCTTGCTGAACCGCTTCACCAAGCCCGCTCGGAACGAATTGTACTTCGAACTGTACTTGTTGTTGCCGCCGTCCAGATCGCCGTAATCGGGCAGGAGGCGCCGGGGCTGAATCGCGCCGGGTCCGGGCGTCAGAGCCGAATTGATCGGGTCGTAACCCACCTGCCTCTTGTTGCTGTTGCCAACATAGGAGAGATCCAGAGTCATGTCATCCAGAAGCTGCCGCTGGATGGTCAAGTTCCACTGTTCCGAGTACGGGGTCCGGTTGTTGGGGTTCTGCGGCCAGCCGCCGATTGCAGCC
>JANXQZ010000599.1 GCA_025353235.1 Bryobacterales bacterium | reverse complement strand
CCAGATGGTCAGGCTGCATCCCAATCTCCACATGCAGCAACCTGTAAAGACTCTTACCAAGCAGTCCGGCGGTCACCAACAACACCATCGCCGTGGCAATCTCCAGAATCACGAGTTTCGATCCCATGCGCCTCCACGTATTTCCTGCGGAGCCCCGGCTGCCTTCGGCCAACCCTTCCCGTATCTGGGGCAAGGATAAACGCAAGGCGGGAGTGATCGAGAACAGCACTGCCGCCAGCAGCGAGATGGAGCCTGCAAATATTAACACCCGGACATTCAGGCCGAGGCCCTGCAAATAGGGCATGCCAGCCAGCATCTCCGGCGAAATGAGCTTGGTAAGCAGTTGCATGGCCCAGTCCGCAGACGCCAAGCCGACCGCGCTGCCTCCTGCGACGAGAACCAGTCCTTCCGTCACGAATTGGCTGAACAGGCGAGCCGCCGATCCGCCCAGCGCGCTCCGCACCGCAATTTCCCGCTTGCGGCTTTCGGAGCGGACCAGCAGCAGACTCGCCGCGTTCACGCTGGCGATCAAGAGCAGCAGCCCTGCCCCGCTCAGCAGCAGCAGGAGTACGGGCCGGATATTTCCAACAATCACTTCGCTCAGAAGGGCCACCGCCGCGCCTTGACCGCGATTAGAATCGGGATACTGTCGCTCCAATCGCTGAGCGATCAACTGCATTTCGGACAACGCGCTCTGAACGGAAACGCCATCCTTAAGCCGCGCCACGCCGAAGAGACCGTGGCAGCTTCGCCGCAGGTCGCAAGACCCGACTGCGTGGAGAGCGCTCCAGAACTCCACAGCGCCTATCGGAGCGAAATGAAAATCCTGAGGCAGCACGCCGATGATCGTATTTAGCTTGCCATTCAACGTCACGGTCTGGCCCAACACGTCCTTTTTTCCGCCGTAGCGTTGTTGCCAGACGCCGTAGCTGAGGATCACCGTGCGCGGCGCGCCTGCCAAATCCTCGCCCGCATAGAAATCGCGTCCAAGAACCGGACTAATTCCAAGCGTGCGGAAAAAACCGTCGCTAACCCGGGCCCCGTAGGCTCGTTGCATGCCCGCGCGGGTGCTGAGCATGAAACGGCCCCCTTGGTAGGCATCGAGCGAGCTAAAGACCTTGTTGAGCTTTTTCCAATCGAGGTAGTCGGGATAGGAAAGATTGCTTTGCGGAAATAAGGGGACGCTCTCAAATACACCCACCAGCCGTCCCGGATTCCGGTAGGGCAGCGGTTTGATGAGGGCGGCATCCACAAAGGCGAAGATAGCCACGCTGGCGCACATGCCAAGAGCCAGCAGGGCAATGGCGGTGCACGCAAATCCGGGATTGTTTCGCAACTGCCGGATCGCAAAGCGCACATCCTGGAACAGAATGTCAATCAAATGGAGTCCCCGCATATCCCGGCACTCTTCCTTTTTTTGTTGAAAGCCTTCCATGGCCCGCAGCGCGGCACGGCGCGCCTCGACGCGAGTCATGCCGGCAGCTATGTCTTCTTCAATCTGCCGCTCTACGTGATACCGCAGTTCCTCATCGAGTTCCCGCTCAACGTTCGTGGGCGAGAACAACGACCGAAGGCGGAGGCGGAGCATGCTGGGCAGGCGCATTTTGATTTCTTAGTCAAGCGGTTCGCACGATAAACGAGATCGCCTCGGCCAAGCGTTCCCATTGGGCGGCTTCCTGCTGCAAAGCTTGGCGCCCGGCCTTCGTGAGCGTGTAGTATTTGGCTCGCCGATTGTTTTCGCTAATAGCCCATTCCGAGCTGAGCCAGCCGTTCTGTTCGAGCTTGTGGAGACACGGGTACAGCGCCCCCTGACCCACCTGCAGAACTTCTCGGGACATTTGGCGAATGCGCTGCGCAATGGCCCAACCGTGCATTGGCTCGAGCGCAACTACTTTCAAAACAAGCAGGTCCAGCGTGCCTTGCACGAGATCGGTCGGCTTACTCAAAGATCGCTCCTCTCAGTAACTGACAACAGAATACGCCGATCGAAGACGGAAGGCAAGACCTTTCGGCACTGACGTACGTGATCTGTCTGGGAGCCCGAGCGCTCTGCACTCGCTTGAGGACAACCTCGCGGCCATTCGGGGAAATATCGGAGTCGCGTCTACCGAGCCGTCCGTCAATCCGGATCAGGCTGCCAGAACAAGAAGAGAAGGCGAACCAATACCATTGCCAAATCGCAGCCGTACGCCAAGGTCCGGGCCGCCGTGGGTCTCCAGACCTCGATGGTCTGAACGAAGCGGCCTCATATCCGGTCGATGGTGCCCTTTGTTGCGCTCGAAGTGGCAACACGTAAGTTGGGCTGGCCAGGGCTAACACGATCACAGCTACACGGTGCGCCTTTTAAAGAACTTCCAATCCCTTAGTCCACTCCGTCCCTGTACCTATCGAATTCCGCTCGCCCGCCGTGCCACTTCCAGTTGTCGCTTCTGTTCCGCCCGCAGGCGTAACTCGTCTTGCAATTCTTTCCGCGTCACGAAACCATCGTGATTCGGTCTGCGCTTTGAAGTAGGCCTCGCAACGAAGGCTCTTCCTGGCTTTCCCGTTCCTCGCGCGAGATCAGCCCATCACCGTTAGAATCCAGCGTCATGAACAGCATTGCCGCCTTAACGTTCTGCTGGTCGGGAATCAGTTCGTCCGGCGTCAAGCTTCCATCACCATTTCTGTCAAGTGTCTTTAGCGAACGGAAGCTATTCGCTATCTCGGCGGTTGAGACTTCCCCATCGTGATCCGCATCCAGTGCCGCTAATACCGGATTCTCACGCATGAAAGCCAGCCGGGCCCGTTCGACTATTTCTTTTGGCGTCGAGTTTGAACCCATAGAAAAGCCCAACTCTTCCGCACTGAGCTTGCCATCATGATCGATGTCGAGCTTTCGAAGAGCGGCCGGCGCCGTAAAGATCTCCCAGGGAGAGATAACTAGATCCTTATCGGAATCGAGTACGTTGAGCGCCCGGATGATCTTGAAGTAAACTGCAGCAATCCCTCTTAGAGGATCCTCTGGCGGCGGGGCAACCTTGATCGCAGTATTCAAATCCGCCGCTTCGAACGGGCTTCTCGCTACCGGTACCAGACGTGGGCTTGGATACCGAGCACCAACCAGCAAGCGCTGCTCATGGACGCCGTAGCCAATCAAGGCAGCAAAGAGACCGAAGGTCACTGCCGCCAAACCGACACCGCTCAGCACAGCCGACCCTTGCGGCGCATACTGGTCCAGCGTCCGGAACTGCGGAGCGGACTCCGCAAGGTGGTGGACCCATTGGGTCGCGAGCGGCCGTCGGAACTCTGAGCGGAATATCCATTGCCTAACCAGTGACAGTAGCCCGTCCCCTATAAGGAGAATCGGTTGGCGCAGGCCGCTTGCGTCTTCGAAGAGATTGAGCATTTCAGCTCCGAACCGCTGACGGAAGTGGCCCGGGTGCAAATCCAGTAACAGGATGTAAACGGTTCGGAGCATCACGCCCTCCTCGGCTGCAATGGCTTCAGATGGGTCCTCGCAGTTTTTATTACTCCCTCCAACCGAGCAACCTCAGCCGCGAGCACGCCCCTACCAAGCGAAGTGAGCCGGTAGTAGCGCCGTCTTGAGTTCTCTTCTTCCGGGAGACCGGCGACTTCTTCGACGAGCTTTTGCTTCATCAAACGTTGCAGATTGTCGTATAGGGTGCCAGGGCCCAGCTTGTACCGGCTTTCGGTTTGACGCAGCACCTCCTGCATAATGCCGTATCCATGGAGGCTCTCGCCCGCAAGAGCCAGGAGGATGTGTAGCCTGGCAGGGGCCAGGGGCGTGAACTCATCGACAGAGTCTTTCATGATCAGATTCCGTTATATCAGAATCTGATATACGCGTCAATACTTTTAAGCGCTGGTGTTTCTCAAGACTGCCCAATCTCCAAGCTTGCTTCGACAACGGCTTTGGTCACTTGCTGCATCGAGTTGATTTCGGGAATCCGCTCCATCTG
>JANXQZ010000791.1 GCA_025353235.1 Bryobacterales bacterium | reverse complement strand
GCCAGGAGGGCGGCGAGCAGGAAGTGCTTCATGGGGATCTGGAGAAGCAGGTGAGATTCCAAAGCTATGTGTTTGAAAAGGAAAGAAACGGAGAAAAGTGAGGTGTGATGTCTCGGCACAGGTGTGCGAGTCGATTCCAGTTAGCCGCCCTCTCTCCCATGGCAGCAGGCAGCCCTAGGACATTCCGCTGCACCAGCTTGCGGATCGTCTCCACCGTCGGCATCTCCACGTCCATATCGAGGTATGCGGACAAACTGACGTACTAAGGGCCCTTGACTGAGCGAGAATGTAAGGACAAAATAGGGCATGAATCGCGACCAGGTCATACAAGCCTTGAAGGCCCACGAACAGGATCTCCGCGCCGCCGGCGTGGCGAGCGTTTCCCTGTTCGGCTCGGTCGCGCGCGGCGAAGATCGAACCCGCGATGTTGATGTGGTAGTGCGTCTGGGTGACAATTTCTCGGAACCAGGCCTCGACTACTTCAGCCGCATGGATGAACTCGAAGACCGACTCACGAAGATTCTCGGGTGCAAGGTGGACGTGATCGAAGAGCCGGTGCGCAAAGAGCGTTTTCAACAAGAGATCGACAGAGACCGTGCCTTTGCCTTCTGAAAAGCCCGTCCCGCGCCTAGAAGGCATCCTTGAGAACGCCCAAGCTATTCTGCGCTACACCGCCGGAATGGACCTTGACGCTTTCCAAGAAGATCGCAAAACCTACGACGCCGTCGAGCGTTGCCTTGAGCGGATTAGCGAGGGGGCGACCAAGTTAGGCGAACAGGCCGCCGATCTGATGCCGGATCAGCCCTGGCAGGAAATACGTTCGTTGGGAAACCGGCTGCGCCACGAATACGACGCCATTCGAGAAGACCCGGCTTTGGGACATCGTTCAAACCGACCTTCCCTCACTCTGCGCCGCCTGTGAGGACGCCCTACGGCGACTGCGCCTGGGTAAGGCCTGAAAAATCTATTAGGACCCGCTGCAAGATTACGATTAGCCCCGTCTATGAGAAGTTCTTGGGACGTGATAAAAGCGATGTTATCGCGCTTCTGATTGAGATCTGTCGGCAATTCGGCTGGCGTCGGTTCGCCCTGCTCACGGCGCCGATCAACACTACAACGGCCCGAACGCGTTAAAAGTTTTTTTGCCGCAGGGATCAAGTGTTAAAAGCTGCTGCGCGCTCGATGGTGGTGGCTTTGCCGTGCGAAATCGTTTCTTCAAAGGCGGCTCCAGGGGCGCTTTCGTACAAATGCCAGCCTTTGGCCTCGATCAAGGTAAGGATGTAATCTAGTTCGGCCATGCCGAAACCGCAC
>JANXQZ010000570.1 GCA_025353235.1 Bryobacterales bacterium | reverse complement strand
ACGCGCTGCGCTCCACAATCACCGGCAGCTTCATAGCCAGGGCTTCACTGATGCTGCCAGGCCCGGGTTTGCCGATGAAGAAGTCGGAGAGGTGCATGTAGAAGGGAATTTCCGACGTAAATCCTTCTACGAGCACGGGGAAGTTCACGTTCATGGCCTTCAACTGGTCACGCAAGCGACGATTGCGCCCGCAGATGAAGATGAGTTGGACTTTCAAATTAGATTCGCTCACGCGCTTGGCGATGCCGCCCATCCATTGAGATCCCTCGCCGCCGAACAACACCAAGCCCGTTGGGAGATTCGCTGTTAGGCCGAGCCGCACTCGCTCGGTCTCTCGATCAGCGGCGACCTCATCGTAAAATCCAGGCCTCAGGATCATCCCCGACGTTCGAAAAATGGCCTCGTTCAAATGCCCGAGCGATCTAGCTTGATCCGCTGCTCTCTCCGTCCCGCAGATGAAAAATTGTTTTTGCCGTTCGATCCAAAAATGGGGCGGGAAGTCTGCTAGGTCAGTAAGGATCGTGACCATGGGCGTGTCGGGGCGATTCTCCGCGCGATCCGCCGCTCGCAAGCCCTCGAAGATCGCTCGATTGAAATTGGGAACCAGCGTGACGACCATATCCGGACTCGACTTCCGCCAAAAGTCAGTCAGCAATTTCACCTGTCCGCGATGATACGCACGAATGACTTTGTGCATGACGCGCAGCATGGATTCCGAGCCAATCGTGTAACCCTTCTTTAGCAGCAGGTTGTAAATATCCTGCATGCGAGTCCCGGTGTACTTACGGAAAATGTCGAGCGAGTCGAGCACGTCTCCCAAATTCACCAGACGAATATCCCATGGCCGCTGCTGCTGCTCCGCTACCGCTTTCAGAGCTACAGCCGCGCTGCGGTGTCCGCCGCCCGCATCGAAGAATATGAAATCGAGCCGCTTCACAATGGTGATCTGCGATTTTTATCATAGCTTGCGCTGATTTCCGCATGCGTTCAACAGGCTGTAACGTAAGCGGGAGTATATTCAAGTAAGAATGCTAGGCTTCATCACCAGACGCGATTACCGGGTGATGCAACGCGCTAACAAGTGGCCGGCTCCAAAATGGGTGCGCCTCTGGGCTCTTTACGCCACGCGGGCTGGAGACGGCTGGCTGTGGTTCCTGCTTGGCTTGGGGATTCTGTTGCTCGGGGACGAAGATCGATTCGCGGCATTGGGAGCGAGCGGACTGGCTGCGGTGTTGAGCGTCCTGTCATTCATGGGATTGAAGCACTTGACCGGAAGGCGCAGACCTTGCTCCATCGAACCGCACTGCTGGGCAACGCTGCTGCCGCCGGATCGGTTTTCATTCCCGTCCGGGCATACTATGACCGCCTTCGCGATTACTGCAGCGAGTTGCCTGTTTTATCCCTTCCTGCTGCCTGCAATGCTTTTTTGCGCGCTGAGCATCGCGACTTCGCGCATTCTGCTGGGGATGCATTTTCTGAGCGATGTGGTGGTTGGGCTGATTATCGGTACAGGGTTGGGCTATGTTGCTTTTTTGATTTTTATTTGAATCGCGGTCTGATGGCGAGCATTGCGTTTTTCGTGCTTGCTAGGTATCTAGCCAGCGATGAAACCAGTTAACAAAGGATATCGCTGCGGTGCAATTTGGGTAGTGGGTCAGTTGAGGATTCTCTAGTAGCTGCGATCAATACTAGCCCTAGCGCAAACAAGCAGAACAATACTCCCATGATCCGAAAGTATCTGGGCATCCATGGCCGCATGACCATATCGGCGAACGGCAAATCCTGAACCCACTTAGGTTTCTTTAGGTGGTACCAACGACAAAACGTTACTGCTCTCAGGGGCCACGCTGCGCAGGTGATTCCGATACCACCAATAATCACTGCCATGAAAATAGGAGCGGGGGACACTGGCACTTCACCTGTCGAGCAACTCCACCATAGCACCGATCTCCCACAGCTTGGCAGTGACTCCGCCGGCCCAGGAGTGGGTCAGTTTGATTCTCTGCTCTTGGGACGGCCTTCTTGTAACCGCAAACGCGACAAAACGCGACGAAGCCACTAGTGACTAACGCTACCGCGCGGCCCCGGCCCGCAGGAGCGCCGTATGCATATCCTCCCTATTCGAGGATCGCTCGCGCGAGTTCAAGTCCTAAGAGATTCGCAGCAAGTCCTTGAAGTCACATCACGGCCCCTAACGCGCGCAGGCTCCTTGGCGACCGAGAGCTCGACGCAGCCAGGATCAGTACCAGCCCCATCGTTACGCGAACAGCGCCGGCGATGCTAACGACGATGGTGAAGAGCGCGAAGAATGGGGAGCGCCAATCGTTGCTAAGATTCTAATCGCCTCAAGAAGTGAAGTTTTGCCCACGCCGTTCTTGCCAACGACCAGGTTCACACGCGCGAGCCGCTTGATTTCAAGGTGTTCAAACTGCCGGAAGTCGCGTATTTCAAGACGATCAATCAGCAGATCGCTTGCGCTGGTTTCGGTAGACATAAGTCATTCATCAGTATGCCAGCACCGTTCTCAAGAACTGCTGCGTTGCGCTGACACCGCTCAAAATGCCACGATCTAAGTTGCCCCTCAGTTCCGATCCATTTCACCACGCCAGCCGATGACCACCGTCTTCATCATCTCGGCCCCATCCGGCTCCGGCAAATCGAC
>JANXQZ010000558.1 GCA_025353235.1 Bryobacterales bacterium | reverse complement strand
CCAGATGTGGATGTAGAGAACTGGCCCAAAGATGTGATCGCCGGGCACGATCCGCAATTGGAACGGGCGGTAACGGAGGGGCTAAGGATGCTGAAGGAGAAACCGGTGCAGCGGCTCACGCACGAGCCTCCATCGCCGACGTGGGGAGAACGGAAGAAGGGCGGCGGACAGTAGTATCGCGCGGGCTGGTTGCACAAACTTACGAGCCACGGCGGCCCTTTCATTCTGGATACGATAATTCTATGCCGGAAATACGCAAAAGGAGATCGAAGCATAGTACTCACCGGCGAAATTCTCCAATCATCATCGGGCTGCTTCTCTCTCTTTTCGGGAACGTACTTCAGTATCTGTCCCTTCACCAGAAGAACGTCGAGCTTGCCAAAAAACAGACCGAGATGGATCAGTCCGTACATCGACTAAGACAGGCCGAGACACGCGAGCACGACCGCAAGGATCCACTAGAAAAACTGCTGTCCGATCTAGAACGCAGCAAGAAAACATTAGCAGAACAGTTTCTCGCCGCCCAAGCAGATGCCGGAGTCGCCCAAATGAGAATACGGCTCGACTGTCCAAAGTCCGATCCAGAGTCACGCCAGAAGTGCGCTTACGAAACTAGCTTTGCGAGGAGTTCTGCGGAAAGAGCACGGCATATTGAGCAGGAGCAGAAAGCCGTCCAAGAGAGAATCTACGAGGAACGGTCTAAGCTATCTAACTTGCAGTAGCTTTTCCTACATGGCCCCGAACACGGCGATGCGCCTTTCGGTCGTGAGTGAATGCGCGTAGTGCATGGAGCACCCGCAACGCACACAGTTGCAGCAGCCGTGTATAATTGCGAATACAAGACCTCGCACGACCGCGCCGTCCCCGAGGAGAATGCCGGATGAGATATTTTCGCGCAGCCGTCGGTTTGGCTCTGTCGGCCGCCATCGCCCTTGGACAGCCTAGCCCCGTCAAATCCCAAAAAGCTTTGATAGACCTGTACTGTCTGGGCTGCCACAACGACAAGCTCAAGTCCGGATCGTTTTCCTGGACTTCAATCGATCTCGCAAACCCTGGCCAACATCCCGAACCGCTTGAAAAGGTTTTCCGAAAAGTTCGCGCCGGCATGATGCCGCCCGCCGGATTTCCCCGCCCGCCCAAGCCCGAGTTCCAGGCCTTTGTTGCCTCTCTCGAACACGGCGTCGATCAGGCTGCCGCCCGAAACCTCAACCCCGGACGCCCCGCGCTTCACCGCGTCAACCGCACCGAGTATGCCAACTCCGTCCGCGATCTTCTCGATCTTGAGATTGATGCAGCCTCGCTCCTGCCGCCCGATGACATGAGCCACGGCTTCGATAACATGGCCGACGTCCTGTCAGTGTCGCCCACTCTCATGCAGGGCTACATGCGAGCCGCCGGGCGCATCAGCCGACTGGCCACCGGGGATTCCGAAGCGGCGGCGCTTACCAAGACGTACCCGATCTCCCGAGTTCTCTCTCAGACCCGCCACGTCGACGGCACCCCCTTCGGGACGCGTGGCGGACTGACTATCACGCATAACTTCCCAGCCGACGGCGATTACATATTCAAACTGGGTTTTTATTACTCGCCCACAGGACCGCTATTCGGGCTGAATCAAGGGAAGGGCCAGCAGATAGAGATTGCACTTAACGGGGAACGAGTGGCCCTCATCGATATCAATCCCTTGATGAATCTCGCCAACGACGGCATTAAGACGCCGCCAGTCCATATACAGGCTGGACCGCAGCGCATCGCCGCAGCCTTTCTTCAGAAGGCCGATGGCCCGGTTGAAGACGAGTACCGCATGCCCGAGCAGAGCCTGGTTGACGTCAGCGCCGGGACCGTCCCCGGTCTGACGACCCTGCCGCACCTGCACGAACTCAGCATTACGGGGCCCGCCAAGGTAGCTGGCATCTCCGACACTGCCAGCCGTCGCCGCATTTTTGTATGCCGCCCCACTCCTGGCCAAGATGAACTCCCCTGCGCCAAGAAGATCCTCGGCGGCCTCGCACGCCAGGCTTACCGGCGCCCGGTGAACGAGAACGACCTTGAGTCCCTGATGAGCTTCTACCAATCCGGCCGCAATGAGGGCGATTTCGAAACCGGCATTCGTACAGCGATCCAAGCTTTACTCGCGAGCCCTGAGTTCATCTTCCGCTTTGAACGCACACCGCACAGCGCACCCCCGGGCACGCCGTTCCGAATCGGTGACACGGAGCTCGCCTCGCGTCTGGCGTTCTTCCTTTGGAGCAGCCCGCCCGACGACACCCTGATCGACGTTGCCACCAAGGGGAAACTGCATCAGCCCGCGACGCTTGACGCTCAGGTGCGGCGCATGCTGGCCGACCCGCGGTCTGAGGCGCTCACCAAAAACTTCGCCCACCAGTGGCTCCATCTGCAGAACATCAAGGAAGCCAGCCCGGACCTGTTCGAATACCCCGATTTCGATCGCACCCTATCGCAAGCGATGATCCGCGAAACCGAGTTGCTGTTTGACAGCATTGTCCGCAACGACCTGCCGGTGCTTAACCTGCTCAGCGCCAACTATACCTTCGTGAATGAGCGCCTGGCACTTCACTACGGCATTCCGAACATCGCCGGGAACCGCTTCCGTCGAGTCGTCATCACCGATCCGAACCGCTACGGCCTGCTGGGCCAAAGCAGCATCCTGATGCTTACGTCCACGGCTACTCGGACCTCGCCGGTGATGCGCGGCAAGTATGTGATGGAAGTGCTGCTCGGCTCCGCTCCGCCGCCTCCTCCGCCTAACGTAGCAGCTCTCAAAGAATCCGCCGACCTTGCAAGGCCTCAATCGGTGCGCGAGCGTCTTGAGGAGCATCGTAAGAATCCCGCCTGTGCGTCGTGCCACACTCTCATGGACCCCATCGGCTTTGCGCTCGAAAATTTCGATGCCATCGGGGCGTGGCGCAGCAAGGATAGCGGCTCTCCAATCGACGCCTCGGGCAAGCTCTTCGACGGAGTGAAACTAGATGGGCCTGCGAGCCTTCGCCAAGCGATTCTGAACCATTCCGACGCGTTCCTCGGAACGTTTACGGAGAGCCTGCTGGCATATGGCCTGGGCCGCGTGCTCACGTATCAAGATATGCCGTTCGTGCGCAAGATCACGCACGATGCCGGTAGAAGCGACAACCAATTTTCAGCTTTCATCTCAGGTGTCGTCGCCAGCGCACCGTTCCAGATGAGGCGTGCGGAAGAAAGCGATGGGCCACCCACGGACACCGTGGCGGCCAGCAAGAGGAGTCCACGAAGAGATGTATCTAACTAAGAAGCATCTGTCTCGCCGCGAGGTTATGCGCGGACTTGGCGTGACCATGGCGTTGCCGTTCCTGGACGCGATGGCGCCTGCGGCTACCCCGCTTCATCAGACGGCCGCTACGCCGAAAACGCGCCTCGCTTGCATTGAGATGGTCCACGGCGCGGCAGGCAGCACGGGCGAAGGCTCGGAGAAGCACTACTGGTCGCCCGCCGAGACTGGGTCGAACTTCAAGTTAAGCCAGAGCCTGGAACCGCTGGCGCAGTTCCAAGACTATCTCACCATCATCTCCGACACGGATCTTCATCCGGCCACCGCCTGGTCACCCGGAGAGGAGGGCGCGGATCATTTCCGTTCGAGTGCCGTCTACCTAACAGCGGCGCATCCCAAGATGACCGAGGGCTCGGATTACTACGCCGGCGCCTCAATCGACCAAATCTATGCGCAGAAGTGCGGCCAGGATACTCCGCTGCCATCTATACAGCTCTGCATCGAGTACGTCGATGCCTCGGGAGCCTGCGATTACCACTACGCCTGCGTCTATGCCGACACGATCAGTTGGGCGTCCCCGACTCAGCCGCTGCCCATGATCATAGACCCCCGCATGGCCTTTGAAAATCTTTTTGGCGATGGCACAACGCCTAAGGAACGGCAGGCACGCCAGAAGGTGAACCGCAGCATTCTGGACTGGATCGGCCGCGATGTTTCCAGGCTGCAGAAAGATCTCGGGCCGAGCGACCGGCGTCGGCTCGGTGAGTATCTCGAGGACGTGCGCGAACTCGAACGCCGCATTGAACGCATCGAGAAGTACAACTCCAGCGGCGAGGCCCGCGCGCTTCCATCCGCCCCGCTCGGCGTACCCGATTCGTACGAAGAGCACGTGCGCCTCATGTTCGACATGCAGGTTCTGGCGTTTATGACGGAAACTACTCGGGTCTCTGCGTTCAAAATGAGTCGCGACGTTAGCACGCGCGTCTTTCCCGAGAGTGGCGTAAAAGTTCCGTTCCACCCCTGCTCGCACCACCAGGAGAATCCAGCCAAAATCGCGGAGTTTGCCAAGCTCAATCGGTATCATGTCGGCCTGCTCCCGTACTTTCTGGAGAAGCTGAAAAACACGCCGGATGGCGACGGCAGTCTTCTTGATCACTCCATGATTCTTTATGGCAGCCCGATGGGAGACGGCAATGTGCACAACCATAAACGTCTGCCAATGTTCCTGGCGGGGCACGCCAACGGTGCGCTGAAGGGCAATTCGCACGTCCGTTGCGCCGATTCGACGCCGATGGCCAACATCTTGTTAACCATGCTTCACAAGTTGGGCGTGCCGGTAGAGGCGTTTGGAGACAGTACGGGGGAGGTCGCGATTTAAGCGCCT
>JANXQZ010000521.1 GCA_025353235.1 Bryobacterales bacterium | reverse complement strand
ATGGCGCGCGTTCACAACCCATATGGAGATGGGCTAGCCAGCCAGCGAATCAGCACCCTAATCCAATCATTCTTAACCAAATAGAGTTTTTACAAGAACGCGCTAAATGAGCCGTTTGCCACATTAAACCTCCTGCACGGATGCCGGGTGCGTTGCATACTCGTGTCGAGCCCTCATATGAGATTGAACACTCTGCGATCCCCCTTACGGACCAATGACTCCACGAGCCAATTGGCTGCTCTGTTTGCCGACAGGCTAGTCGGACAACCCGCTGCCATTGACGCCATCGTCCCTTGTCTTCAAATGCACAAAGCCGGATTGTCCCCCGAAGGGCGTCCCGTTGGCGTGTTCATGCTGCTGGGACCCACCGGCACCGGCAAGACTCGCACCGTGGAAGCGCTTGCCGAAGTACTGCACGGCAACCCCAAGAAGATGGTCAAAGTGGATTGCGGAGAGTTTCAGATGGAGCATGAAGTAGCCAAGCTAATCGGTGCGCCGCCCGGCTACTTAGGCCACAGGGAGACGCAGCCGCTATTGAACCAGCAGAAGTTGAATGCAGCGTGCTCGGAGAAGTGCGATCTATCCATCGTGCTGTTCGATGAGATCGAGAAGGCGGCTCCTTCCATGACGCGCATCCTGCTCGGTATTCTAGACAAGGCCACGCTTCGTTTAGGCGATAACACCACTGTCAACTTTGAAAACACGATCATTTTCATGACCAGCAATTTGGGCGCGCGCAGCATGCAGAAAGAGATGAAGCCGGATTTTGGATTTGAACAGTTCATTCCTAGGGACAACAGCGACTTCCAGAACAAGTTGCAGAAGATCGGGATGAGCGAAGTGCGCAGGAAATTCTCGCCTGAGTTTGTGAATCGCATCGATCACGTAATTACGTATCAGCCGCTGAGCAGCGACTCGATGTCTTCGATTCTCGATCAGCACCTGATCCAACTGCAGGACCACATCGATCGCCGACTTGCAGCGCGGAGTTTCCGGATCGACGTGCCCATGAAAACGCGCCGGGCGCTTCTTAAGATCGGAACCAGCGAGGAGTATGGCGCTCGCGAACTGAAGCGCACCTTGCAGCGGTTGGTGATTCAACCGCTAGCTATTCTGCTCTCGAATGGAAAAATCCAACCGGGCGCGCGTGTTCGGGCCGACATCAACGATACTCGCACCAAAGTGATTATCCGCGTCCAGGGAGACGAACTGCTCGATCTCGCTAGTTAAACAAGCTCACTTCGCTTCCACGGGCTTCTTCTCCATCCAGCTCATCCAGTATTCTTTCCACTCGACTTTGTCGCCTGCAGGCAAAATGTGAATCGGATTCAGGCCGTCGAGCATGACGGCGTATTCGTCGGTGTGGCTCTTCTTCTTTTGATTCGCGAGCGCCTTGGGATGCGGCCCGTGGTGGATGCCGCGCGGATGCAAGGTCGCCATCCCAGCCTTAATGTTGTCGCGGCTGAAAAAATCGCCATCGTGATAGAAAATGAACTCGTCGTAATCGGTGTTGCGGTGGTAGAACGGTACCCTTAGCGCGTCCTCGTCTTGTTCCAGCGGGCGCGGCAGAAAGCTGCACACCACCGCGCCAGCTGTAACGAAAGTGGTGTGAGCGCTGGGCGGAAGATGGGCGCGATGGCTCATCACGGGACGAATGTCGCGCATGTTGATCTTCCACACGGTGAGGTCGCCCTTCCATCCAACTACGTCGATAGGATTGAATGGATAAACCACTTTCGACATCTCGTCCTCGGACTTGATGCGCACTTCCCATTCCTGATTGTCATCAAGGTTTGGCGCAGGCTCTGGGGTCACAATCACCGCCGGATCGTACAACGCGTGTTGGCCCAGCAGTCCCTTCTCCGGCTGATCGAACTCGCCCTTTGATTGGATGATCAGAAAAAAGTTGTCGCGGCTTTCCGGGATAATTCGATACGTGACGGCGCGCGGAATATTGATGTAATCGCCTTTTTCGAAATTGAGAGGTCCGAAGTCGGTCTCGATCCGGCCCTGTCCGCGATGCACGAAGAACAACTCATCGCCATCGGCGTTCCGATAATAGAAGGGCATCGGCTCGGAGCGGCGGGAGACGAACAGGCGCACATCGTCGTTGCCTAGGAACTCGACAGGCATGCCTTCCGCGTCGGATTGATCGGATGGCTTGAGCTCGTTCAGATCGAAGCAATGGGGTCGCAGCTTGCCTTCGAAGCGAATCCAGCCAGTGGGCGGATGCGTGTGATAAAGGTGCGCGGACTTTCCGTAGAAACCCTTGCGTCCGTGCTCCTCTTCGTAGGTCCCTTGCGGCAAGCCGACATGGGCCTGGGTGGTGGTTTTTCCTTTCTTGAGCGGGTACATCCGGGTGCTCCCTATTGTCAGGATACCCCTTATGTGCTAGATTCGATCAACCACCCAACAAGGTTTGTAGCAGGCGTTGTGTTACCCGAATTACTTTTCAAGGAGAAGAATGATTTTTGATTCGACACGATTTAGCCCGACGGGCGCCAGCGTTATCTCGGCGCTAGCGTTTTTATTAACCGGAGGATCTGCGATTGCCTTCGCCCAAGCGCCTGCAGGTGCCGCTGCCACATCCACCAAACCAAAACACCAAGTCGATTTTTCCACACACATAGGCGCCAATTCACAATTCGCAGGTACCGCCACTCTGGTGTACTACGGTGGGCGGATCGTGTCCAACCCGAAATACTACAACGTTTATTGGGGACCGAACGTTGCGACATACAGCGGCGATATCGATTTCTTTGTGAGGGATCTAGGATCGCTGGAGTTCAACAGCCAGCTCAGCCAATACGCCACCACGGGCCATTCTCCCGGCACGAACCAGGGCATCGGCTTCGGAAGCTTTGGGGGTGCCATTATCGCAACCCCATCCAGCTCGAGTAAGAAAGTTGTCGATGCGACAATCCAGAGTCAATTGCAAACCTGGATAGCTGCCGGCACAATCCCAGCCCCTCAGCATGACGCGGCTGGCAATAACAATACCATCTACAACGTTCTGTTCCCGCCTGGCATTTCGATCACCCAAGGTAGCGGCAGTTCCTGCGTCGCGGGAGGCTTCTGCGCGTACCACGGAACCGTGGCCAGCGGGGCTACCTCCGAGTTCTACTACACGGTGCTCCCGGACCTGGGAGCTGGCTCGGGGTGCGACACAGGTTGCGGCGCTGGAACTATTCTGCAAAACGTCACCTCCGTGCTATCCCATGAGATTGGGGAGACGATCACCGACCCCGAAGTCGGTCTAGCGAACTCAATTGGGCCGCCGCTTGCTTGGTACGACGCGACGAACGGCGAGAACGGAGACATTTGCGATGCGCAGCAAGGGACCATGACTGGGCCAACGGGAATGACATGGACAGTCCAGCTTCTTTGGAGCAACGCGCAAAATAAATGTGCACTTCCGGCGCAGGTCTTTCAGATCATCACGTTTAGTACTCTACCGAGTCGCACGGTGGGCGCTGCTCCCTTCAATATAACTGCGACTTCGAATACAGGTTTTCCCGTTAACTTTACCGGAGGCACGGCGAACGTCTGTACGGTAACAGGCGGCG
>JANXQZ010000502.1 GCA_025353235.1 Bryobacterales bacterium | reverse complement strand
CATCCGGCTGGGGTCCTGCCCGGCGGGAAAGCGGCTGATAAAGTGCGTGCGTGAACCGAGCGCGTCTACCTTGTCCTGCACGTATTTGTTCAGGCCGTCGATGATGGCGGCTACGGAGATTACAGAAGTAACGCCGATCACCACTCCCACCATCGTCAGAATCGATCGCGTCTTGTGCGAGCGCAAAGTGTCGATGGCGACTCCAAAATTTTCCTGGAAGTGCCGGATCATTCCGACCTCAACGCAACTACCGGGTCCAGCTTCGCGGCCTGAGTAGCAGGATAAATGCCGAAGAATAATCCGATCGCCGAGCTAAGCACCACACCCAGAATCGCGACCCAGGTCTGAACCGAAGCTGGGAACGATGTAAAAGTTCTGAGCGCCAACGCGCAGAGGAACCCTGCCCCGATCCCAACCAAGCCGCCGACGATGCACTGGATCACGCTCTCGGTTAAGAACTGGCTCAGAATGTCCTGCTGGGTGGCGCCCAAGGCTCGACGGATACCAATCTCCTTGGTCCTTTCCGTGACGCTCACGAGCATCACGTTCATGATCACGATGCCGCCCACCACGGCAGAGATCGAACTCACCATAATGAAGACCGCGAAGAACGCCGAACTGATGCTCTTCCAAAGCGACATGAAGCTTTCCTTAGTGCCGATGAAAAAGTCTTCGTCCGCTTCGGGGCCGATGTGTCGACGGGAACGCAGCACCAGCCTGGCTTCGTCCTGTGCGCTCTCGAATGCCTTGCCTGCTGCTGTGTTCACGTTGATGGTGACACTCGATCGGGCGCCTCGCATCTTCAGATAAGTGCTCGCGGGTACGATCAGGAGATTGTCTTGATTCTGTCCGAGCACCGACCCGATCGCCTCGAATGTTCCAATCACAGTGAACTCCTGATTGTCGGCGCGGATCACCTTGCCGAGCGGCTCTACCCCGGTAAAGAGCTGCTGCACGATGTCGTCTCCAATCAGGCACACATAGGAGGAGCGATTATTCTCCGCATCGGTGAAATAGCGCCCACGATTCACAGTTCGCGTATCGATGGCAGCCATGTTGGGCGTATGGCCGATGAGCGTGATGTCGTTCAATTCCTTATTGCCCAACTGAACGCGCACCGTGCCGGTGATCGCCGCGCCCACATGTCGGCAATCTTCGCAACCTTCCTCAACCGCGCGCGCATCCTCCATGGAAATATTCTTATACTTGAGCGCCTTGATCACGATATTGAGATCGGTTGCGGCAAACGGAGTCTTGGCGATTTGAAAGACGTTGGTGCCCAAGCGAGCGATCTTCTGTTCCACGTAGACGTTGGCACCCTGGACCAGCGTCATAACAGTGATCAGGGTGGCCACGCCCATGGTGAGCCCGATAGTGGTGAGCACCGCCCTTAGCTTATGCTGGCGCAGCGCCTCGAAGCTTTGCGCGAGATTGTCAGAGAGGGCGAGCATCTAGAAATTCCAGCGAAAGCCTAACTGCCCCGTTCGCGGACTGCCAGCGGGAGGAAAAATCGCGGTGCTTGTAATCTTGCCCCCATTCACGTTGTTCACCACCGTATTGGGCTCTCCCAAATTAACGTGATTGAGCACGTTCTGGAACGATGCAATCAGCTGGAGTTCACCGAATTTTTCAAAACGAACTGCCTTCATGAGACCTGCGTTCAGCAGAACCCATCCCGGGCCTTGGATCAGATTGCGCCCCGCGTTCCCGAAGCGGCCCGCGTTCGTGGGCGGAACGGAAAACGCCGATGTCGAGAACCACTGATTCGCATTGCGCGGATATGAGAGCGCAGCCGTCGCGTCGGGACGGCCCCCCACGGTGTTCGTGCTCGACGGGTCCGATCCCGTGAACGTCTCATTCAAAAAATTTCCGGAAGTCACGTTGAAGAGCGTGTTGAATTGCCAACCCCCGAGAATCCTCCCATGGCCGATCGGCAGGTCCCACAGAGCTTGGTTTTCCCATTGATGTCGAGGCACCGAATACACATTTGCGCGGTCGCGCCGGCGATTATTAGCATCTTCGATCTGAGTATTCAATTCGAAGTCGCCCGTGTCGTCGATCTCGCTCAGCTCCTTGGCCAGCGTATACGCCGAACTAAATAGGAACCCATGCGAGAAGCGCTTTTGCACTTGCACCTGAAGCCCGTTGTAGGAGCTATTGGCCCCGTTGTCGCCATACAGAATCGTATTAAACGCCGGATAAGGTCGGCGACCCTGCGCGAATGCGACCGTCGATGGAAGAGGCTGGTTGAGATTTCGCTCGTAAAGCAACTGCGACCCGTGCGAGCCGATATAGCTCAAGCGCACTCCAATGTCGCGGCCGATCTCGCGCTCTACCGTCAGGCTGTACTGATGAATCATGCTGTTGCGCAAATTCGGATTCACAGCGTTCAAGTTGAGCGTGCCAGATGAGCCAGGGGAGGCGAAAGGAGATCCGAACGTGAACAGCGGCAAGCCATTCGTAAAGCTGTTGGTATTCGTCGTGGATATAGCATAGGGGCCAGTCCCGAGGAACGCAGCGATGTTCGCAGAAAGGTGCGAGTAGAAGATGCCGTATCCGCCCCGCACCACCATCTTCTTGCTCGCGCCCAACTGATAAGAAAATCCAAACCGCGGGGCGAAGTTATTCTTGTCCGGTTTGCGCAGAGTGCGGTCCAGCCCGACTTGGCTGGCCAGCTCGATCGGCAGGTTCGACGGGAAGTAGGCGCTAACTAGACTCCGCGCCCTGTCGCTCGGTATCACTACCGCGCCCTTCGCTGGATCGAAGGAGTAAATGTTGTCGTTGTTCGCATGTACGGGCTGGTTGTACTCATAACGCAGACCATAGCTCAACGTGAGCCGAGCGCCAATCTTGAAATCGTCCTGTCCATAAAACGCAAGGTCGTGCCAGCGATCATACTGAATTGGGAACGGGTCCAGCCGAACCACGGTGGTGGGCAGACCGAGCAGAAAATCGGCGTAGGGGACTCCGCTGAAGCGTCCCTGGAAACTGAAGTTGCCGAACAAGCCTGCATTCGTGGTCAAGTATCGATTCACGAACCACCCCACATATTGAGCGCCGAACTTCATCTGGTGGCGTCCCCGGATCCAGCTCAGGTTGTCCCCGATCTGCCAATGTCCATCGTTCACCGGATTGAGCAGCGACTGAGTCGCGGTGGTAAGCCCAGTGATGCTGAGATTGGGAATGCCTTTGATGCCCGTGCGCGACGGAAGGCCCGTGATGCCAAACTGATCCAGCAATTGTTGTCCACGAATGTTCGCGTCCGATTGGGAAACCAGGATCGGAACCCCGGCGCGAAACTCATTAGACATGCTGGCGGCCGGTGAATAAACATCGCCAAACGTGAAGAAGTTCACGCGACGAATATTGGTTGAAGTACCCACAGATGATGGGGGCAGGGCAGACCGCGCCCCCGGTATTTGATAGTCGTCCTTCTTCTCTTGATACCGCAGGAACGCTGAATGCCGCTCCGAAAAATTATGGTCAAGCCGGACCTCGTAATCGCGATGCACTTCCGGGCCGTTGAACGAAGCGCGATAGTTGCCGGATGTGGAGTCGGCTGGTCCGTAGTTGGGCAGGGGAAAGAACTGTGCCTGGGCCGCCAAAGCCTGCGGGCTAAGTAAACTTGCCGGAATCTGGCCTCCCGCAAACGCCCCATTCGTGAATGGATTCTTGAGCGCGGCGACCCCGCTGAAGTTCCCGCTGCGCTGAGCGAGGGTCGGTACGTTCGAGGTAAATGGGTAAGCGCGCACACCACGCGTTCCATCGAAGACAAGGTAGAAGAATGTCTTGTTATTGATGATTGGACCTCCGCCCGCAATGCCGTAGTTGTGCAGGTTTTGGTAGGGTTTCGCAATCAGGAAGGCGTTCCGGGCGTCGAAAGCGCTATTCCGCGCGTACTCGAACAAAGCACCGTGATATCCGTTTGAGCCCGACTTCGTGGTCGAGTTGACTTCCCCCACGCCGCCGAACTCTGCGCGATTGGTGAGGATGTTCGCGGTGAATTCCTGAATTGATTCAAAGGATGGCTGAGACACGGAATCGGGCGCGCCGAAGTTGCCGAAGTCTGTTTCTACTCCGTCTACGTAAGCCTTGGTCCCCGCCGCGAGTCCGCCCGGAGTCAGCCACTTTGCGCCGCTGCCCACTTGAACCACGCCAGGGATGGTCTCGGGCATCATGATGAAGATGAGGCCGGAGTCGCCCGCAGCCGAGTAGATGGTGCGGAGGTTCGTGGGTAGATCGAGAATCTGCTTGGTGGTGA
>JANXQZ010000482.1 GCA_025353235.1 Bryobacterales bacterium | reverse complement strand
GATTTGATAAGCGGTCCACCGCTCGGCTAGATCATGCTGGATCGGGACGCTTGGCTTTTTGGGATGGTTAATAAGATCAGCCGACGCACTTGCGAAAAATTGCCGTAAGACATCGTTCGCGGGCTGCTCGATCCCTACGTCGTCGAGCGCCCTCAACATATTCTCAAGCCACGCATCTCTCTCGGCCTGCCCGATCTTGAAGCGCTGATGCGCCTCGCGCAAGCTCAACGACCAGCGGCGTTCGGAGTATTCGTTTGGGCCGCCTAGGAATTGCGCAAGGAAGGCTGTGAGTGCATCGATCGCGCAACGCATGCTCGCAGGGAATAGCGGTCTCAGCACGGGGTCCTGTCCGACGCGGGCGTAAAATGCCACCGAGAGTCTTCGGCAAGCGTCGATGCCTCCAACAAGTTGGTAGAGATTATTCATCCACCACGCAGCGGAATCCGATGTTGGTGGCTGCGCTGTCGGGCGTATTGGAAGTTCGAGCAGCGACGCGATAGCGATTGCAGTAGGAATGATGGCACAAGTACGAGCCGCCCTTCATCACCTTAGCCTGCCCCTCCAGCGGACCTACGGGATTCACTCGGGTCGCGGTGATGTGGTGGGAAGAGTGGAACCAATCGACGCACCACTCCCACGTGTTGCCAGTCATGGAGTAAAGTCCATAGCCATTCGGAGGAAAGGCGTCCACCGGCGCGACTCCCGCGTAGCCGTCTTCCGCGAGATCTAGCTTAGGGAAATCGCCCTGCCAGATGTTGCAAAGATGGCGTCCGCCTGGAGTGAGATCGTCGCCCCAAGGATATAGCTTCCCTGCAAGTCCCCCGCGCGCTGCGTACTCCCATTCGGCTTCCGTTGGCAGACGCTTTCCGGACCATTGGCAATAGGCGAGCGCGTCATTCCACGAGACGTGCACAGCGGGGTAATCGGCGCGGTTCTCGATATTGGAATCAGGTCCTTCTGGGTGCCTCCAGTTAGCGCCGTGTACTTTGCACCACCAAGACACGCCGCTCACCGTGTCGTCCACAAGCTCGGCATACCGTTCGCGCGGGATGTGCCCTTCGAAGACAAAGGACCACCCAAATCGCTCTGACTCAGTCTGGTATTGGGCGGACGCAACGAAATCTTGAAAGCGCTCGTTTGTTACCGGATGCACGTCGATGTGGAACGGGTCGAGCGTCACCAGGCGCACTGGCCCTTCGCCATCCTGAGCAAAGCCGCCCGGGGCATCGGTGCCCATGCAGAAATCGCCGCCGTCCAGTCGCACCATTCCGGCTGTAGAGGCACCCGTGGCTTTCGCCCGGTTGGCTGAAGCTTCGCGGGAGAGGCTGAGTTGAATCGCACGGTTCTTGCTAGGGACGCAGCACGGATTCATCCCTCGCGCACGTCCGCCTTGGCTATCAACCGATCCGTAAATTGTTCCGCAGCCCTGGACTTCTTCTGTTCGAACAGGAACTTTTCAAGCTCGGCGCGGATATCGTTCAGCTCGGCCACTCCCGCCGGTCGCTTCTCGTAGACCTTCGCAATGTGATAACCGAAGGGCGTGCGGAAAGGCTCGCTCACCTGGCCTGGCTCTAGCCCAAAAACGATGGAGTCAAACTCGGGCACCATCTGCCCTGCTGGAAACATTCCCAGATCGCCGCCGCGTCCCGGACAATCTGACTGCTTGTCGGCAAGCTCTTCGAATTTCGCGCCGCCCGCAAGCTGAAGGTGGACCTCCTGGATGGCGGCAAGCGCGGTGGCTTCGTTTGTGCGCTCATCCACATTCTTTATAATATGGGCCGCATGAACCCGTTCAGGCGATTGAAATGACCGCTTGTTCTTCCGGTAATGCTCAACGACATCTTTGTTTCGGGGAGGGGCGACGTTGGCGATCGCGCGGTCCATCAAGCGTTGAATTCGAAGCAGAATTTCGATGCTCTGCCGGTCTCTGGGAGCTTGGCCTGTCGATGCCTCTCGCCGCAGTTCCTCGTCAATCGCCTCAGGCGCAATGGGCTCCGGATCGGCCAAAGCCGCCTGCCGCAGCACCACGCGTTCAATCACATTTTCGCGAGCCCATTCGCGCACTCGCTCTTCTATAGCGGCGGGCGTCTCGCCCTGCATAGCCTCGTAGAGGTGCGGTCGAATCGCGCGTTCCTCATCGCGGATCAAGGAATCCTCAACCTTCTCGTTATTTACCAGCATTCGTTACGGCTTAATGGGTTTTTCCTGTGTTTTATCTTCCGACAGCGGCTCGGGCGTGAACTTGATCACGGTCTCAGTGCCGAACTTCCGATAGAGGCGGAACTCCGTTTCGTTCTTCGTAAGGTAACGGTTGCCCTTCGAGCTGACCACCGATCGCATGGGCAGCAAGTATTCGCTATCGCCCACTTTGGTGTAGTCGTAATCCAGCACGGTCTTCACATTCTGAATAGGAAAGTTGGCAGGAAGATCGTAGGGCGTCATCACAATCCGAGTCACGAAATTCGTGTCCTTGTCTATATAGAGCAGTCCACGGTAGGCTGGCACGTAATCGAGCGTGCGGTCGGCCACAATGTGGTAACGCGAGTTGGCCTGCTCGATGTCGTAAGAAAAAACGTAGCAGCTCTTGCCGCGCAGCGTGCCCCAATGGTCCCAGTCGAAGCGAGCTTGGCTGTCTTGCTTGAAGATATCCAGCAGCATGCTCGCGAACTCGCCCTGGGAAACGGTACCGCCGAGCTTCTCCATGGACATGTCCGTTACCGGTCGATTATCCACCAATACAACCTTGTAATCCTCATGTCCGTCGTTGTAGCTTACCCGCGTGGTAACGGTGTCCATCAAGCGCCAGTTGCTATCCGACCCCGTGGCATCAATGGAGCGCCGGGTAACCTGGACACAGAGATAGTTCGGCAGCTGCTTCGTGTAGTTCATCGCATATTCGCGCACGGCGCCGATGATCTTCCCTTGTTCGATAGAGTCCGGAGGGGGAATCGGCGTTGGCTTCGCTTTTTCAACTAAAGGCGGCGCGACGGCCAAGGTGGCGGAATGCCCGCCCAGATCTCGCAAGGCGGCGACCGTC
>JANXQZ010000479.1 GCA_025353235.1 Bryobacterales bacterium | reverse complement strand
CGGTCTTCTCGCAGTTTCTCGGCAACCTCTGGAGCCGTGGTTGCAATCAGGCGGCCGGGAGCCGTAATCGAGCCCATAAAGCTGAAGTGGCGGGGAGCCATCGAGCCGATCAGGCCCTCTTTCGCCATGGCCTTCAATCGGTCTAGCGGAAGGGCGAGGTTCTTATCAGCGGCAATGCCCCAGGTATCGAAAGCGTCGCTCTTGTGTGCGATGCGCAGCGTGCTTAAGTCTGTTTCGAGAGGGATGATTCGGTAAGAGTAGTCTCCTCCGCGGATCGATTCATCGAACGGAGCTTGGTCGGGTTTGTAGAATGCCGCGGTTGTGACCACGGCTAGGCGAGCCTCTGAAAGCGGCTTCTTCAGCGCAGTCCCCGGCCGCCAGTCCACGCTACGGTAGCGATACAGCTTCATGAAGATCTGGTATTTCAGCTTGAGATCGGTGAGTTTGGCCATTGCTTTGAAATTCAGCTCCGCTCATGAGTGCGGAAGAGGAATGTGCCGTGTGACTGTGTGGCGGGAATTAGCGAGCTTTAGGCATGCATGCGCAAGTCTACTCATAGCGCACGTGCCGCACAAGGTGAGTAGTCGTGGTCCCGATTACTCTTGTCCAGAAACAGTTTGTGATCCGCTCCAATCACAAGCAACCCGGCGTCCATTTCCCCAACCAGCCGAATGGTCTCCTCCGGGGTACCCATGTCGGGTCACTTCCTGAATCTCACTATCGGGACGGTCCCGCTGCGCATGGAATGCCTCCAAATGACCAGCAGGGAGCGACCACCTTGATGAAGTCTAGTAGTCGCTGGAGATCAGCAATATCCACACCGCACAAATCAGTCCGTTGAGCCAGCTAGCGCACCGATGGGTGTTTTCACCCAGCGTCAGCGCGATCAATTCCGAAGGATGCCGGCGCAAATCCGGCAAACCGCTTGCTGGGCGCGCGGCTCAGAATCGGTGTTCTACGTTTTACAGCTACTTACAGATCCGCGCCCGAAGGGAGCGGGTTGGCGACTGCAATTTTGCGCTGGAAAGTAGTTAGGTTTACTCTTGCCGGAAGACGGGCCGAAAAGATGCTCCTTGATGGCAGGAGGCGGAAAGCGATGAACACAGAAATCCGATTGCTCGCTCTCTTGCTGGCGTTCGGCGCTTCTTCGGCATCAGCCGCAAAAGACGCCAAGACGAGTCTGGAGCCCGTCTACGACCCAGCCACAGTGGTCGACGTTAAGGTTACGGTCATTGGCATCCGGGAAGCGCCGATGACCGAACCGCTGAACGGTTTGCACCTCACCGTGAAAACGGACACCGAGGCCTTTGATATCTACGTGGGGCCGACCGATTTTGTGAAGATATTCGAAATCACCTTCGCTAAGGGAGACAAGATCCAGGTGGTTGGCTCCAAGGTGAGTTTGACGGCGTCGATCTCGTGCTTGCCCGTCAAGTATCCAGGAGGGAGACAACCTTCAGCCTGCGCGACAAAAACGGTGAGCCGTTCTGGAAGTATTCGGCCAAGGCGACCCAGGGACAGCCTACAGGCGGTGGCCTCTTCCACAAGCCCGGCATTGGAACGCCGCTTGCATACTGCTGAGGAGGAGGTACTGAAGTCATGAATTTCACACCCTATGTCGTAACTTGGATGTTCCTAGCGTTGGTCGTGCTCGGGCTCGCGCTGTACCGAAAGCTCATATCGATGGGCGAAGACGGCTTTATCCACATCTCCGAAGTCGGCTCGGAGAGAATTCCACACCAGATCGCGCTCGCTCACAAGTTGGATGTCGTCGAGCGTTGGGGTAAGTCTCTGACGGTAGTGACAGTCGCTGCAGGCTTGCTGTTAGCGTCCATTTATCTCTCCCAGGTCTGGCAGGAGGGTCTGAAGCCGATAGGTTGATGGGAGCCGCCAACTGCGCTACAAGACGCAGGTCGAAAGGTGGGGGATTTCGCTCGCCACGTCAACCCTACGGGCTCAGGTCAAACGGAGACCGATCACTCTCGGGGTGCAGTTAGCCCGCGCTCAATGCCACCACAGCCGCCGTGGCCTTCCCCGCCAGTCGCTCGACTAACTCGGCCGCCATTGGCGCTAACCTCCGGCAACTTGCCGAAGGACGTTTCTCGATTCCGCAGCGGCGGAAGGAGAAGTTTGATGAACGGGACTGCGGTGCCGGAACCTGAGAGTAGTCCCGCCGGGTCGCGTACTTCTCCATGGAGATCGCGTTGGAGCCTGAGATACCTACCGATAGCGGCGGACTCGGCGTTCTCGCTGGTGACACCCTTCGATTCGTCGTCCTCGAGGGAGCCAGTGATAGTGCGACGGCTCCAAGTCAATCCAGCCTCGGGAAAAAGAGCGGATTGTCTTTGACTCCGGCGAGCGAGGCGGCTCCCGGTCCTGGCGCCGGATCAATAGTTCACAGGGGCTCACGTTTTTGGACCTCGAAGCAGTCGGGGGAAGTTCCCGACGTGGAGTAGAGGTAAGAAGATGAAACGGCTCCTTCGATGCTAGCTAAGATAGCATCGACGAAAAGCGCTGCTCATCCGCGAGCGGATCTGTGACTGACTCGGCTTCTTCGGCATCTAACCAAATTCACATGGGCAGATCGGGCGGAAATCAGAGCAGGCGGAGAGCCGCTAGCAGGACCGGGCACGTGGTGTCACGATCCGTTGCCGCGACCGTGGCCGAATTGATTTCGGGAGGGGGCGGAGGAGTGTCATAGCTCAAAATCCGCATTAGATTAGATCCAATTAGATCCACTTCTTCCGCAGCAACCATACCTTGATCACTTGCGTAACGCCCACATAGGTGACCAGGGTGAGCGTCAGGATTGGCCAGTACAATCCTGGCAGGTGTTTAAGGCCCAGCGAGGGGCCGAGCGGAGAATACGGCAACCACATTCCAAAGGCCATGATCGAAAATGTTGTCACCGTCAGTGGCCAACTCGCCCGGCTCTGTATGAAAGGAATTTTATTTGTGCGAATGACGTGGATGATGAGCGTCTGCGTCATCAACG